>UQFL01000041.1 GCA_900540305.1 uncultured Oscillospiraceae bacterium
CGAGATCAGCCTCGGTCTCGTGGGCTCGGAGATGTGTATAAGAGACAGCAGCAGGCGATTTCAGAAACGGCGTTACTTTTGAGATGGACGGTCAGGTTTATCAGATTATCGAATTTCAGCATGTAAAGCCGGGCAAGGGCGCTGCTTTTGTTAGAGCTAAAATCAAGAATGTTATTCAGGGCTCAGTAGTTGAAAGAACATTCAACCCCACTGAAAAGTTCCCCACAGCATTCATTGAAAGAAAAGAAATGGTTTATTCATACAGTGATGATGGTCTTTATTACTTCATGGATCAGGAAACATTTGATATGATTCCCGTATCTGAAAGTGATTTGAGCGATAATTTCAAGTTCGTTAAGGAGAACGATATCTGCCGTGTTCTTTCATACAAGGGCAAGGTATTCGGCGTTGAGCCTCCTACTTTCGTAACTCTTGAAGTAGTTAAAACAGACCCCGGCTTCAAGGGCAACACAGCTACAAACACCCTTAAGCCCGCAACTCTTGAAACCGGCGCTGAAATCCGCGTTCCTCTTTTCATCAACGAGGGAGATAAAATCAGAGTTGACACAAGAACTTGTGAATATATGGAAAGAGCGTAAGCTTCCGTATTTCAATATCATCGCTTTTGCGTTTGCAAAGGCATAAAATTAATTGCTATTTTTGGCGAGGGAGATTACTATGAATACAGTTGAAAGTCTCGGCTATCTTAAAGGCTTGCTTGACGGACTTGAGCTTGACGGCAACAAAAAAGAAACAAAAATGTTCAAAGCTATCATTGATGTGCTTGACAATCTTGTTGATGACATTGATGATATGAACGAAAATATTGATATTCTTTCAGAGCAGATTGACGGCATTGACGAGGACCTTGCAGATGTTGAGGATTACCTTGCTGAATGCGATGACGATTGCGATTGTGACTGCGATTGCTGCTCAGACGATGAGGACGGATGCGAATACGCACTCGTTTGCCCTGCATGCGGCGAGGAAATCACCGTTGATGAAGATACTGTTATGGAGGGCGGAATTGAGTGCCCTGCATGCGGCGAGTATCTTGAATTTGAATTCGACGATGATGCTGCAGAGGAAGACGGCGAAGAATAATTGCTAAACGAAAAAGCACCTTGATTATGCGTGAAAGCCTTTCAAGGTGCTTTTTTAGCTGTAAATTTCAGATGAAAGGAGAGGTATGACGGCGTGAAATTTAAAAAAATGATATGCGTTACAGTAGCTGTTGCTATATGCGCTGCAACAATGCTTTCGGGTATTTTGACGGCAAGGGCGCAAAGCTATCTGCCAACAACGCCGATTGAATATCATAATCTTTCATCTTATTTATTTTCAAATGTTACGCTTTCAACAGGCGATAATGATTTTAACCTCAACGATAACTGGAAATATTACTATTGGTGTGATTTTACTCCCCAATATTCAGCCGATTATACGGTTACCGTTACCACTTCAAGAATGATGAAAACCGAGCTGTATGATTCGCAGAACAATCTGCTTTCAAGCAGTAACAGCGAAGATAAAAATGAAAATTATAAATATGTTTTCAGTAACACTTATTTTCTTGAAAAAGGTGAAACATATTATTATAAATTTGCTTTTACAGGCGGTTTCTTCAATTCCTGCGGTTCGTTTAATGTTAAATTTGAAAGCGCAGGCTCGCCTGAACTTCAGTCGGACGACCATATTCATCTTTATATAAATGATAAAAAATTCGGGCAGAAATATGAATTGTCGCAATACACGGATAACGGACTTCTTGACGATTTAAGCCTTAAAGTTGTTTATCCCGACGGCACTTTAAGAGTGTGGGAAAGAGATAAAACCGTTTTCCCGTATCTTGACGGATGCGATATTATACTTGATTTGTCAGACTGTAAAACAGAAGTCGGTGTATATACCGTAACGGCATATTATAAAGGCTATAAAAGCACTGCTTCATTTGAAATAGTTGAGTGCATACACGAATATGAGCAGGTGGCATCAAATCTCAACTGGCTTAAAAAGGGCGATGTTGTTTATAAATGCTCAAAATGCTCAGAAGAGTATACCGCCAAGGAAGCGCCGTCCGCTTTTGATATGTATAAAGATTTTGAAAATCAAATAAATCTAACTCAGGGTGATAATAATTACAATCATTTTTATGATGTTGATAATAACGGCGTTGTAAATATGAGAGATTATACTTTGCTTTTAGAGTATTTTTATAATGCTGAGGAGCAAATCTTTTTCTGTATAAACTCCTCTGAGGGTGACGGCATATATAACAGCGAACTTGATTTTGACAGCAACGGCGTAATAAATATAAGAGATTTTACAATGCTTGTTGAATCGAAAAGCGAAATGTAAAGTTAAAGGGACTGCATAAAAAATGCAGTCCCTTTTTTAGGGGAAAATATTATGATTACAGATACCTTCTTATTAGCCGAGAGCGTCTTTTGCCGCTTCGCCTACATCTGAAACAGCGTCTCCAGCGCCTCTTGCGGCGTCTCCTGCGGCTTCACCTATATCGGAAGCAGCCTCACTTGCGTTTTCTGCACCGTCCGTGATTGCTTCTTCAACCTTATTAGTTGTTGTTTCTTTTGTTGTGGTTTCGGTTGTAGTTGTGGTTGTTGTGGTCATATCCATATCATCATTTGATGAACATCCTGCGAAAAGACCGCATATGAGCAATGTTGCGAAAATCATTGCGATTATTTTCTTTTTCATAAAAAACATCCTTTCATAAAATATTGTGTGCATTGATTTTGTTTTTATTAAAAGTTTTTGATTTATTTAGTTAGAGTTCCGTTATCGGAATACATGAGAAGAAGAATATCTTCTTCAAGTCCCGTTTCGGAATTTGTATAAATCAAAACCTCTTGTCCTGAACTTGTGTTTTTGCAGTGGCTCTCTATGCAGAAAACCTCTTTTCCGTTGCTTTTTGGAATAAGACAGCGGCGTGTTGATATAACTTCAATATTCGGGTTGAGCGTTATTCCGTTTTGCTCAGATGCAAATTCGGGCACATTTCTATCTGTGTGGTTTGTGAGATAGCCGTCAGCCTCTATTGAAAACAGTTCTCCGCTTGAAAGAGATACTCCAACTTTAATCAAATCAGAATAATAAACAATTCCGTCTTCTTCATACGCAAAATTGATTATGCAGATGTTATTGTATGTGGAATAGTATGATTCTTTCATATTTTTATAGCCGATTTTGTTAAGAAAATCAGAGGCTACATTTATTGCGTTTTCCTCTGTTATGCTCTGCGAAGACGCTGTTCCCTCGTTCATAATATAGGAAATATAACCGCCCTGTTTCGTAACGGCAACCGTGTATAATTTGTAATAGAACACATATGCGGGGATAGTGCCTTCCTCTTCGGCTTTGAATACCATTGCGCTCTCGTCAACACCAAGTGCGTCTGCCGCAATTTTCTTGCACTCGTCCTTTGATTTTTCCTCGGCGTTTTTAATCATCTGAGCGTCTTTATTCAAAACGGCGTCGGCAAAAGGCCCGTCATATAAAAGGGTGGGGTAGTTTTGGAAAGTGTCCTCAGCCGAGTCAAAATCAACAGAAAATGATGAAACAGATAAATCGTTTGTGCCCTCAAGTTTAACCTGATTTTCAGTGATTTTTCCGCCTGCGTTGCATCTGCTTACTATCTCATCGGCAAAATCCGAATACTCCTGCGCATAAGACAGAAGAAGAGCAATGTTTTCGTACTCCTCTGCGGTGATTTCATCTTTAGTTGAAAGATATGTTGCATAATCGCCCGCCTGACTTAAAAATTTATATGCGCCCGTGAGGTTTAGCTGGCTTATCGGCAGTGAAGAAAGGGCGTTTTTTGCCGTGTTGCACTCCGAATACAAATCATCCGAAAGAGTGCCCAGCATTTCCCTTGAAGTTGCATACTGACTTTTTGCAAGGTTTGTTTCAATAGTGTCAAGACATTCGGAAAGCTGTGTAAGATTTCTCTGATAAGACGCTTCAAGCCTTGTCTGATACTCATTGCTTTTAACATTTCCGATAACTGCAAAGGCAACAAGAGTGGCTATTGCAAATACAGAAAATGAGCACAGCCTTACAATGCTTCTCCTTTTCATATTATCAATCCTTTCAAGTGAGAATATATCTCTAAACGCATTTTGCCCCGAAAACGAGAAAACATACAAAAAATACTTTTAATAGTAAATTTTTTTTGCTATAATAAAATTTACTATATTTCTTAATATAATTAAAAAACATTATTTTATTCGGCGGAGAATATTATGACACTCAAAAATGGTAAAAAAAGAATCGTAGTTAAAATCGGAACATCAACATTAACACACGATACGGGAAAAACAAATATTGCAATTATTGCTAAACTTGCGTCTGTGCTTTCAGACCTCAAAAACGAGGGGCACGAGATTATTCTTGTTTCATCGGGCGCAATCGGAATAGGTATGAGCAGGCTCAGACTTGCCGAAAAGCCTAAGGAAACACAGTGCCTTCAGGCGGCAGCGGCAGTTGGTCAGTGCGAGCTTATGTTTTTGTATGACAAGCTGTTTTCTGAATACGATGTAGTTGTAAGCCAGCTTCTTTTCACTTCGGACGAGCTTGAGAAAAAGTCTAACAAGGAATGTCTTGTTGCAACTCTAAATCAGCTTCTTGAATATGATTGCCTTCCCATAGTAAATGAAAACGACTCAATTTCTGTTGAGGAGCTTTTAAACGGTGATAATGACTGCCTTTCGGCAACTGTTGCAACACTTGCAAAAGCTGATTTGCTGATTCTTTTAACTGATACGGATGGGCTTTATGACAGTAATCCCGCCGAAAATCCAAATGCAAAGCTTATTTCAAGAGTTGAAAAAATTGACGACAATATCAGAGCTATCGCAGGCGGAGCAGGTAAAAAAGGAACGGGCGGCTTTGTTACGAAAATAAAGGCGGCGGAGATTGCCGTTTCTGCCGGAATACCCGTTGTAATTACTAACGGAAAGAAACCTACAAATATTTATCATATCCTGCGCGGTCAGCAGGAGGGAACTTATTTCGAGGCGGTGAAAAAATAATGAACAGATTAGGCGAACAGGCACTTGCAGCAAAAGATTTTCTTTCAACTGTAACAACAAAGCAGAAAAATGACGCTTTGCTTAAAATTGCAGAAGAACTCAGAAAGAATGCCGAAACCATTATTGAAGAAAATAAAAAAGATATTGCAAACGGTAAGAAAATGGGACTCAGCGAGGGGCTTCTTGACAGGCTTTTGCTCACCGAGGAAAGAATAAACTCGATAGCAGACGCTGTTGAGGATGTTGCGGCGCTTGATGACCCGTGCGGAATAATTCTTGAAAAAATTGAAAGACCAAACGGTCTTCATATCCATAAAGTTTCTGTTGCAATAGGTGTTATAGGCATTATTTACGAGGCAAGACCGAATGTTACGGCGGACGCCGCTGCGCTTTGCCTTAAAAGCTCAAATGCCGTAATTCTCCGCGGCGGCAAAGAGGCTATTCATTCAAACTGCGCCATTGCGTCCGTTATGAGAACGGCTATAAAGGACTGCGGTTTTGATGAAAACTGTATTCAGCTTGTAACGGATACTTCAAGAGAATCGGCAAACAAGATGATGCGAATGAACGGTTATCTTGACTGCCTTATTCCGAGAGGCGGTAAAAATCTTATTAAAAGCGTTGTTGAAAACTCAACCGTGCCTGTAATTGAAACAGGTTCGGGAAACTGTCATATTTATGTTGACGAAAGCGCAGATATTGATATGGCGGCAAAAATCATATTTAACGCAAAAACACAGCGTGTAGGTGTTTGCAATGCGTGCGAAAGTCTTGTTATCCATTCCGGAATAATAAACGAGGCTCTGCCCAAAATAAAAATGCTTCTTGATACAAAAAATGTTAAAATGCTCGGCGATGAAAGAGCTATGCTTGCGGCTGACGGAGTGCTTCCTGCAAGTGATGAGGATTTTGCAACAGAGTATCTTGATTATATTATCAGCGTTAAAACTGTTGACAGCCTTGATGAGGCTATACGCCATATCAACGCAAATTCAACAGGCCACAGCGAAGCGATAATTACAAAGAATGAAGATAATGCAAATGAATTTTTAAAGAGAATAGATTCATCTTCAGTATATGTTAACGCTTCAACAAGATTTACGGACGGTGGCGAATTCGGTCTCGGTGCTGAAATCGGAATATCAACCCAAAAACTTCACGCAAGGGGCCCGATGGGGCTCAGAGAGCTTACCACCACCAAATATTTGATTTACGGAAACGGTCAGGTAAGATAACAGAAAAGAAATAACCGAAGGATAGTAAAATGGATAAATATAAAAAACTTGCATCCAATACAATAGTTTTTGCCATAGGAACATTTTCTTCCAAAATACTTACGCTTGTTTTGACTTTCTTTTATACCCGTGTTATGGCAACGGGCTCTTACGGCGGCGCAACTCTTATTCAAAACGCCGTTAATATTATTTTGCCCATTGTTACTCTTGCGGTCAATTCAGCGGCTTTGCGCTTTGCACTTGATAAAAATTACAATAAAAAACAGGTGTTCTCAACAGGAATTGCCGTTACACTTATCGGTTTTCTGATTTTCTGTCTGTTCTCTCCGCTTGTTTCGCAAATAACAATTAACGATTTTAATTTCGGAAAATATACTATACTTCTTTATCTTATGCTCCTCGGCTCATCGCTCAGACAGCTTTGCCAGCAGTTTGTAAGAGGTTCGGGATATGTAAAAATCTATGCTATAGACGGTGTTATCGCAACCGCCACGGCAGCAGGCTTTACATTCTTATATCTCGGAGCGTTTAATTGGGGTATTTACGGATATATACTCGCAATCTTTTCAAGCGATATGTTTTCCGTTTTGTTTATGTTTGTTGCCGTTAAACTTTGGCGTTATGTTGATTTCAGAAACGGTCTTAAAAAGAATACAGTATTTCCGATGCTTAAATACTGTATTCCGCTTATTCCCACAGTAATTCTTTGGTGGATAATAAATGTTTCAGACCAGTATATGGTTACTTATTTCAACGGCGTTTCAGTGAGCGGTATTTATACAGCGGCATATAAAATTCCTAATTTTATTATAATCTTTTCTTCCATATTTATTGACGCTTGGCAGCTTTCCGCAGTTGATGAGTATGATAATAAAGGAAAATCCGAATTCTTTACAAAAGTATTTAAGGTATACAGCGGCGCGCTTATAGCTGTCGGAGCTGTTTTAATAGCAGGTTCAAGAATTATTACGGATATTTATCTCGGCGCAGATTACTATGAATCTTGGCAGTATGTGCCCATTCTCGTTATAGCAACAACTTTTTCGTGCATTGTTAATTTCTATGCATCCGTTTATATGGCGGAGAAAAAGAGTATGCTTTCGCTTATTACGGCAGGCGCAGGGGCTGTTACGAATGTTGTTCTTAACCTTGTTCTTATACCTATATACGGACCATACGGTGCGGCGTTTGCCACGGCGGTGTCATTTGTTGTTGTATTTATATTGAGAATTGTTAATACTAAAAAATTCGTAAATATAAAAATACATTGGCTTACATTTCTCCCGTCCGTGCTTTTGCTTGCGGCGTCATCCGCTGTTATGATTACGGAATTTAAGGGCGAATGGGGCAGTTTTGCGATTTCCTGCGCAATTATGGCAGTTGTTGTTCTTATCAACATAAGGTCTGTCATAGATATAATGGAGCTCATTTTCAGTAAATTCCTGAAAAAACGCAAACATAATTAATGCTTACTATTGTAATATTGGCTTTTTTAGTGTATAATTAACAATAAATAACAATATTTGATAAGATTATTGTTGATTTTTTGGAGGTTTTATATATGAATTCAAGCATTTCCGTTGCCCAGGCAAAGAAAATGATTAACGATAAACTGAGCCACTTTTTCGGCGTTTCTCCCGAAACGGCAACAGACGAACAGTTTTATAAATCCGTTGCAATGATAATCCGTGAAAAGCTTGCCGCTCAGACAAGTGATTTCCGCCATACTGCTGAAGGTCAGAATTCCAAAAAGGTATATTATCTTTGTATGGAATTCCTTATGGGCAGATCACTGAAAAATAATCTTTATAATATGGGTCTTGTTGATGTTTTTGACGAGGCTCTTAAAAGCTTTGATGTCAGCTTAGACAGACTTTATGAATGTGAAAGCGACGCAGGTCTCGGTAACGGCGGTCTTGGCAGACTTGCCGCCTGCTATCTTGACGGCCTTGCAACAACAGGCTTTGAGTCTATGGGATATTCAATCCGTTACGAGGCAGGTATATTCAGACAGAAGCTTGTTGACGGCTGGCAGACAGAACTTCCCGACTTCTGGCTTCCAGGCGGCGATGTATGGCTTGTACCGAGAGAGGAAAGAAGCGTTGAAATCAACTTTGAAGGCTGGGTAGATGACAGCTGGGACGGTGATTTCCACCGTGTTGAAATTAGAGACTGCAATACAGTTACCGCCGTGCCTTACGATATGTATGTTTCGGGCAAGGGCAAGGGTGTTGCAAGACTTCGTCTTTGGGCATCTAAAAAGCCTGAACTTGATATGAGACTTTTCAATGAGGGCTCATACATGAAAGCTATGGAGCAGTCCGCTATGGCTGAAGCAATTTCAAAGGTGCTTTATCCTGCTGATAATTCACCCGAGGGAAAATCACTCAGACTTCGTCAGCAGTATTTCCTTGTTTCTGCTTCAATTCAGGATATTATCCGCCGTCACCTTACAAAATATAATACTCTTGACAATCTTCCCGAAAAGATTGCAATTCATATCAATGATACTCACCCCACTATGGCAATCCCCGAGCTTATGAGAATTATGCTCGATGAATGCGGTTATAGCTGGGACAGCGCTTGGAGCATTGTTACAAGAACTGTTGCTTATACTAACCATACGGTTATGAAAGAAGCGCTCGAGTGCTGGAGCGAGGAGCTTTACAAGCGACTTCTTCCGAGAATTTATCAGATTACAAAGGAAATCGACAACCGTTTCAGAGCGTATGTATGGGGCGCAACCCACGATGCAGACAGGGTTGAGAGAATGGCTGTTATTTCAGGCGGAGTTGTCAGAATGGCAAATCTCTGTGTAGCAGGCTCACACAGCGTTAACGGTGTTTCGGCACTTCATTCCGAAATTCTTAAAGATACTGTATTCCACGATTTCTATACCTTAACTCCCGAAAAATTCAAAAATGTAACAAACGGTATTGCGTTCAGAAGATGGATTTGTCAGTCAAATCCGCTTCTTACGGATTACCTTACAAAGCTTATCGGCGATGGTTTTATTACAAAGAGCGATGAGCTTCTCAAACTCCGTGATTATAAAGACGATAAAAAGGTGCTTAAAGACCTTATGGAGATTAAGCGCCAGAATAAAGTGCGTTTTGCAAAGCTTGTTAAAAAGAGAAACGGTATTGATATTGACCCCGATTCTATTTTTGATGTTCAGGTAAAACGACTTCACGAGTATAAGCGTCAGAGCCTCAATATTCTCAATATCATTGCAGAATATCTTGCCCTCAAGGAAAATCCGCAGATGGATTTTGTACCGAGAACTTATATCTTTGCTTCAAAAGCCGCTCCCGGATATTTTATGGCAAAGAAAACTATTGAGCTTATTGATGCTGTTTCAAAACTTATCAATAACGACAGCGATGTTAATTCAAAACTCAAGGTTGTATTTATGGAAGAATACAATGTCAGTCTTGCAGAGGTCCTTATGCCTGCGGCTGATATTTCAGAGCAGATTTCGCTTGCAGGAACAGAAGCGTCAGGCACGGGCAATATGAAACTTATGCTCAACGGTGCCGTTACCCTCGGTACACTTGACGGCGCAAATGTTGAAATTGCGCAAGCTGTGGGCGATGATAACATCATTATCTTCGGTATGAAAACTCCTGAGGTACAGCAGCTTCAGAGAGAGGGTTACTGCCCGATGAATTATATAAACAATAATCCTACTCTTAAAAAGGTTATAGATTTTATTAATGCGGGTATAAACGGCAAGTCATTCGGCGAGTTTACTTCAAGTCTTATGAATGTTGACCCGTATATGGCGCTTGCTGATTTTGCAGACTATCAGAAAGCTCAGCAGCTTTCTGCCGATATTTACAGGGATAAAGAGAGATTTGCAAAAATGTCTCTTATGAACATCAGTTCAGCTGGTATTTTCAGCGCAGACAGGGCTATTATGGAATATGCTTCAAATATTTGGAACACTGCGCCTGTTAAGTTTGAAGAGGAAAAACCTGCTGCCGAAAGCAGAAAAAGCGCAGCTTCAAAGTCCGCAAAACAGACAAAAAAGAAAACATCTAAAAAATAATTAAAACTATTATGAAGCAAGGGCGAAAGTCCTTGCTTTGTATTGTTTTAGCTTGAGAGTAATAAATATGCAGATTTTCAATTCAAGAAAAACTGAATATAAATCAATTATCAGCGCAATTAAAACCGACGAAAAGGTAAAATTCAGAATCGTAGTGCCCCGTTCTATGAAATGCAGCCGTGCAAGGCTTTGCATTTTTAAGGATAAAGAGGATACCGTTTATTACGATATGTTTTGGGCGGGAATGTGCGGTGACGAACACGAGATTTGGGAACTCCATTTTTACGCAACCACTCCGGGGCTTTATTTTTATCACTTTGAACTTGATACGCCGTGGGGTGTAAATCAAATAAAAAACGCAGGTTCGGGTATCGGAGATTTCAAACCGGACGCCGCTGAATTTCAGCAGACTGTGTATGATAAGAATTTCAAAACGCCTGATTTTATAAAGGGCGGAATAATATATCAGATTTTTCCCGATAGGTTTTTTAAAAGCAATCAGCCGAAAAGCGGTGTGCCGCAGTCTAGAGTTATGAGAAACTGGGGTGAGGAACCGTTTTGGGATGAACAACAGATGAACGGCATCTGGAATAATGATTATTTTGGCGGAGATTTGAAGGGAATAGAGGAAAAACTGCCCTATATAAAATCGCTCGGCGTAAATTGTATTTATTTAAACCCCATTTTTGAGGCTAATTCAAACCACCGCTATGACACGGCGGACTATGAAAAAATTGACCCCTTGCTCGGTACGCAGGAGGATTTTGAATCGCTATGCGAAAAGGCAAAAAAACTTGGAATATCAATTATTCTTGACGGCGTTTTCAGCCATACGGGATGTGATTCAAAATATTTCAACGCCTATTCGCATTATGATTCTCTCGGCGCATACAACAGTAAAGAGAGCCCTTTTTACGAGTGGTATAAATTTACTGATTATCCAAACGACTATGAAAGCTGGTGGGGAATTAAACTTCTGCCCGAGGTGCAGGAGGAAAACGCTTCATACAGAAATTATATCTGCGGCGAAAACGGAATATTGAGAAAGTGGCTGAAAGCAGGTGCGAGCGGCTGGCGACTTGATGTTGCGGACGAACTGCCCGATATTTTTCTTGACGATTTGAGAAAAGCCGTTAAGGATGAAAACGAAAATGCCCTTATAATCGGCGAGGTGTGGGAGGACGCAACAAATAAATTTGCCTATGGGCAGAGACGGCGTTATCTCCTTGGTGAACAGCTTGATTCGGTTATGAATTATCCGTTTGCTGGCGCAGTTCTTGATTTCGTTCGTTTCGGCAATGCAGACGCCTTTATGGACTGCGTTATGAGTATTGTGGCAAACTATCCGCCGTGCGTTTTAAATGTTCTTATGAATCATATAGGAACGCACGATACTGAGCGTGCAATTACACGCCTTGTGGGTGAGTGTGCAGACGGAAAAGACAGAAAATGGCAGCACGAACACAATAAGCTTTCTGATTACGATTATCTTAAAGGCGTTTCAATGATGAAAACTGCAAGTCTTATTCAGTTTACACTGCCAGGTGTGCCGAGTATTTACTACGGCGACGAGGCAGGTATGCAGGGAATGAAAGACCCGTTTAACCGTGCCTGCTTTGACTGGGATAATATCAATGACGAACTTTTAAAGTGGTATAAACGCTTAGGTCAAATCAGAAACGGCTGTAAAGCATTTAAAGAGGGGATATTTGAGCCTGTTTACTTCTCTGCGGGAGTGATAGCTTATACCCGAACGGGGGACGGAAACAGTGTGCTTGTAGCAGTGAATAATTCGGATACCACCGCCCAAATAAATGTGGGATGTGAGTGGGACAATTCTTACCCGTTTTTCGGTGTTGACTGCAACAACGGAGAAATAACGCTTGAGCCGTTTAGATATGCGCTTTTAAGCAGAGAAATTTAAAATAATCCAAAGCCCTGAGATTATAATATTTCAGGGCTTTTTTTATGCAAAGTGCAAAATAATTCCTTTAGATTTATTTTAAAATTTATTATTGTATATTTTTGGCTAATATGCTATACTATTACGGAAATTATAGTGGATAGGTGTATTTATATTTAAATTTTTGTATTACGCCGAAAGGAAATTAATTATGGCATACAGAACTCATAATTGTAACGAACTTACTTTTGATAATCTTGGCGAAAGAGTAACTCTTGCCGGTTGGGTTGATACAATCCGTGACCACGGCGGCGTTGCTTTTATAGATTTGAGAGACGAATACGGTGTCACTCAGGTTGTTGTAAATGACGATACTCTTATAAATCACCTCAAAAAGGAAAGCGTTATTTCCGTTGAGGGAACAGTTGTTAAGAGAGACGAGGAAACAATCAACAAAAAGCTTGCAACGGGCGAACTTGAGGTTAAGGTGGATAAGCTCACAGTTCTCGGCGCCTGCACAGAAAATCTTCCTTTTGAAATTTCTGATTCAAAAGAGACGAGAGAAGATGTGCGCCTTACTTACCGTTTCCTCGATTTGAGAAACAAAGAGGTTCACGATAATATCGTTTTCAGAAGTCAGGTTATCTCATTCCTTCGCAGCAAGATGACTGAACTTGGCTTTACTGAAATCACAACCCCGATTTTGACTTGTTCTTCACCTGAGGGGGCAAGAGACTATATCATTCCCTCACGCAAACACGAGGGTAAATTCTATGCTCTTCCTCAGGCTCCACAGCAGTTCAAACAGCTTCTTATGGTTTCAGGATTTGATAAATATTTCCAAATTGCTCCCTGCTTCCGTGATGAGGATGCAAGAGCAGACCGTTCACCCGGTGAATTCTATCAGCTTGACTTTGAAATGGCTTTTGCTACTCAGGAAGATGTTTTTGAAGTTGCTGAGAAAGTGCTTTATGATACTTTTGAGAAATTCGGCGGCGGCAAAAAGGTTTCTCCCGCACCGTTCAAGAGAATTCCGTTTGAAGAGGCAATGCTCAAATACGGCACCGATAAGCCCGATTTGAGAAACCCGCTTGAAATCACAGACCTTACGGAATTTTTCAGCGATGTTGAGTTTAAGGCATTCCAGGGCAGACCCGTAAGAGGTATCAATGTTCCAGGCTGTGCTAAGCAGTCAAAGGGCTGGTTTGAGAAGATGCTCAAATTCGCTCTTGAAATCGGTATGAAAGGCCTCGGTTACATTGAAGTACTCGAGGACGGCTCTTATAAAGGACCTATCGACAAATTCCTTTCACCCGAAAAGAAAGAGGAACTTCGCAAAATCTTCAATTTCAAAACAGACGATACTCTGTTCTTTATCTGCGATACACCTAAGCATGTGAATGATTTTGCAGGTCAGATTCGCACAGAACTTGCAAACAGACTTGACCTTATTGATAAAGACAGATACGAGCTTTGCTATATCACCGATTTCCCGATGTTCGAGAGAGATGATGAAGGCAAACTTATATTCACTCACAATCCGTTCTCAATGCCTCAGGGCGAGATGGATGCTCTCCTCAATCAGGAGCCGACTGAGATTAAGGCATATCAGTATGATATTGTCTGCAACGGCGTAGAGCTTTCATCAGGTGCAGTCCGCAACCACCGCCCCGATGTTATGGTTAAGGCATTTGAAATGGCAGGTTACAGTGAGGATACAGTTAAAGAAAAATTCGGAGCGCTCTATAATGCGTTCCATTACGGAGCACCGCCGCACGCAGGTATGGCTCCCGGTGTAGACAGAATGATTATGCTTCTTCGTGATGAGGAAAACATCAGAGAAGTTATCGCTTTCCCGATGAACTCAAATGCTCAGGATATGCTTCTCGGCGCACCGAATACGGTAACGGAAATGCAGCTTCGTGAAACTCACATCAAGCTTCGCAGACCTGTTCCCGAAAAGTAAACAAACTAAAAGTGGGTGCACTTATGTGCACCCGATTGTATTTTAAACAATGCTGTAAATCAGCGGTAAATAATCAGTATTTAGGAGGCACTGTAATGCAGATAACGCCCGAATTGATTAAATATCTTGAATCCCTTGCAAGAATAACTCTTACCGAAGATGAAGAAAAAAAGGTGGGAGCAGAGCTTCAGGATATTCTCACATATATTGATATGCTCAACGAGCTTGATACGGACGGGGTAGAGGCTATGAGCCATTCTTTCCCGATAACAAATGTTTTCAGAAAGGACGAGGTTAAACCCTCAATGAGTCCTGATGAAATAGTAGCAAACGCACCTGAAAGCCAGGACGGCTCTTTCTGCGTGCCGAAAACTGTTGCCGAATAAGGAGGGCGTAATATGGAAATTTATGAAATGACCGCCCTTGAGGTGGCAGAGAAAATTAAAAACAGGGAAATCTCCTGCGAGGATGCAGTTAATTCCGTTGCAGACAGCATTGATAAAAAAGACGCAACTTTTAACTGCTACACTCATTTTGACAGGGAACTTGCCCTTGAAAATGCAAAAAATGCGCAGAAGATGATAGATGCAGGCGAGGCTGATTCCTGCCTTGCAGGTGTTCCCGTTGCAGTTAAGGACAATATCTGCACAAAGGGTGAAATTACATCCTGCGCTTCAAAAATTCTTTATAACTTCAAACCGCCTTATGACGCAACTGTTGTTAAAAAGCTCACCAGAGCGGGTATGATTCCCTGCGGCAAGGTGAATATGGACGAGTTCGCAATGGGCTCAACAACAGAGACATCATATTACGGTGCAACCAAAAACCCGTGGAATACAGACAGAGTACCCGGCGGCTCTTCAGGCGGTGCGGCTGCTGCTGTTGCGGCTGATGAAAGCGTTATTGCTCTCGGCTCCGATACGGGCGGATCAATTCGCCAGCCCTGCTCATTCTGCGGCGTAACAGGTCTTAAACCGACTTATGGCGCTGTTTCAAGATACGGTCTTATAGCATATGCTTCTTCGCTTGACCAAATCGGTCCCATTGCTAAGAATGCGCTTGATACGGCGGCTTTGTTTTCCGTTATCTGCGGAAAAGACGAAAAAGACGGAACTTCCGTTGACCCCAAGCCGTTTACTCTTGATGAAATTAAAAATGCGGCAGACTTAAAGGGCAAAAAAGTAGGTATTCCCTCTGATTATTTTGGCGAGGGTATCAACGAAGAGGTTGCCAAAAGAGTTATGCAGGCGGCTGAGGTGCTCAAATCTCTCGGCGCAGAGGTTGAGGAGTTTTCAATGCCTATCGTTAAATACGCAATCCCTACCTACTATATTATCGCCTGTGCTGAGGCTTGCTCAAACCTTTCAAGATTTGACGGCATTAAGTACGGCTACAAATCTCCCGACGCTCACAATCTTCGCGAGGTTTATTTCAAATCTCGTTCAGAGGGCTTCGGTATGGAAGTTAAAAAGCGTATAATGCTCGGAAACTTCGTGCTTTCAAGCGGATATTTCGATGCATATTATAATAAAGCGCTCAAAGCAAAGGGACTTATTGTAAAGGCGTTCAATGAAGCTTTCGAGAAATACGATTTTCTTCTCGGTCCTGTTGCTCCTACAACGGCACTCAAAATCGGCGAGGGTCTCAGCGACCCGCTCGCAATGTATCTCGGCGATATTTATACTGTTATGATTAATATCGCAGGCTTGCCGTCTCTTGCTTTGCCTTGTGGCTTCGATTCTAATTCAATGCCCGTTGGTATGCAGCTTATCGGAAGACCGTTTGAGGAAAAAACAATTCTTTCAGCAGGCGTTGCCTATCAGAAAGTAACGGATTTCCATATGGAAAAACCGAAAAATATTTAAGGAGGGCGGAATATGGAATTTTCAACAGTATGCGGACTTGAAGTCCATACAGAGCTTGCTACAAAAACAAAAATATTCTGCTCCTGTTCAACAGAATTCGGCGGTGAGCCGAATACGCATGTATGCGAAATTTGTTCAGGTATGCCTGGCACTCTTCCTGTTTTGAACGAAAAGGTGCTTGAATTTGCAGTAAGAACAGGTCTTGCAACCAACTGCGAAATAACAATGTATAACAAATTCGACAGAAAAAACTACTTTTATCCCGATTTGCCAAAGGCATATCAGATAAGCCAGCTTTATCTGCCGATTTGCAGAAACGGTTATATTGAGATTAACGACAGTATAAACGGCGGAAAGAAAAAGGTTAGAATTCACGAAATTCATATGGAAGAGGACGCAGGCAAACTCGTTCACGATGAGTGGTCTGACTGCACTCTTGTAAACTACAACAGATGCGGTGTTCCGCTTCTTGAAATCGTTTCCGAGCCTGATATTGCTTCCGCTGACGAGGCTGTTGAATATGTTGAAAAGCTTCGTGCTATTCTTCAGTTCTGCGGCGTGTCCGACTGTAAAATGCAGGAGGGCTCACTTCGTGCCGATGTAAATGTTTCCGTTATGGAAAAAGGATCTTCCGAGTTCGGCACAAGAACAGAAATGAAAAATATCAACTCTTTCAAGGCAATTCATAATGCCGTTGAAACAGAGGCTCAGCGCCAGATTGAAATTATTGAGGACGGCGGAAAAGTTGTTCAGGAAACACGCAGATGGGACGATTCAAAGAGCACTTCCTATGCTATGAGAAGCAAGGAAGACGCGCAAGATTATAAATATTTCCCCGATCCCGACTTGCCGCCCGTTCAGCTTACAGAGGAGTATGTAAACTCTATACGTGAAAGCCTGCCCGAACTTCCCGAAGCAAAGAAAGAGCGTTATATGACGGAGTTTAAACTTTCCGAATATGACACATCTATGATTTGCTCAAGCGTTTCTTATGTTAAACTTTTTGAACGCACTGTTGAGATTACAAAGAATCCCAAGGACAGCGCAAACTGGATTATGGGCGAACTTATGAAGATGCTCAACGATACTCAGACGCTTCCCGAGAATATGACATTCAGGCAGGATTCGCTCGGCGAAATCATCAATATGCTCAATTCAAATAAAATCAGCCGTGATTCAGCTAAAAAGGTATTTAAGGCTGTGTTTACAGACGATGTTATCCCTGCTGATTATGTTAAGGAAAACAATATGGAAATTGTTTCCGATACAGGCGCTATCAGAGGCATTGTTGAAGATGTTATCAAGAACAACCAAAAGGCTGTTGACGAATACAAGGGCGGTAAAGCCGCATCTTTCAACTACCTTATAGGTCAGGCAATGCGTGCTCTTAAAGGTAAAGCTCCTGCTTCGGAAGTTACAAAAATTCTCAAAGAAATACTTGGTTGATAAATACAATGATAAAGCCCCGAAACATTTCGGGGCTTTTTTGTTATTGAGGACAAGATTTATACTGTTTAAAAAGTGATTTGATATAAGC
>UQFL01000042.1 GCA_900540305.1 uncultured Oscillospiraceae bacterium
TCAGCCTCGGTCTCGTGGGCTCGGAGATGTGTATAAGAGACAGGCGCTTGGACAGGAGTTGAACAGGCGGTTGAAGAGGCTAATAAAGATGTAGCAGAGGGTGAGGAAATCACCTGCCGTTACTATCAGCCTAAAGTTGAAGAGGGCGAAACTCTTTCAACAGAAACAGCCATTCAGTATATTGACCTTGCTGTTCAGAAAGGCGCAAAGTACATAGTACTTCCCACAGATGTATTTGAGGTTGCTGTTTATGAAACTTCTAGGGAATACAGCGATGTAAACTTTATTCTTATTGACGGCGTTCCTCATCCCGAGGGAAGCGATATTGACGCTTATATTGAAAATGTAATGTGCATTTCATTTGATACTCTTCAGAGCGGTTTCCTTGCAGGATATAATGCAGTTATTAGCGGAAACACAAAGCTCGGCTATTTTGGCTCTGTTAATTCAGATACTTCAAGTTCATACGGCGCAGGATATGTTCAGGGTGCTGCTTACGCTGCAGACCAGCTTGGTATACCTGTAACTCTTGATTATGCTGATTATGATTCACCTCTCCTTGATTATGATTATTCATTCACGGTTACAGCAGTTTATGATAAGATTGAAAATATTGATAAAGACTGCTTTGTTGTTAAAGTTGAAAACGGCACAGGTTCAGGGACATACAAAGAGGGTGAAAATGTTACCGTTACTGCTGACCCTGCACCTGAGGGTAAAGTGTTCGACCATTGGGAATTTAAGAGCAACACAGAAGGCGTAAAAGATAAGAAAGTAAATCTTTCAACAACTAAGGAACCTGTAACAAACCTCTTGGTAGAAAAATGCAGCTGCACAATAACAGCAGTTTATGCAGACGCTGAAACAACAACTTATCCCGTTACCGTTATGCAGGCAGACGGCGAAACAGTATATTCAACACAGTATGTTACAGCGGAAAATTCATGCGAAGTAAAAGCTCCTGTTGCTGAAGAGGGAATGGTATTCAGCCATTGGGAAATCAGCACTCAGGAAGAGGGCGCTATTGACGATATTAACGCAAAAGATACATGGGTTCATGTAACTGAGACAACTCAGGGTATTACACTTGTTCCTGTTTATGAAGTAAGCAAAACTCCTACCTTTAGCGTAACTGTTGCTACAGGCGAGGGCGGAAACGGCGAATCCTATGGCGCAGGCAATTATGTAACAGGTGATACTGTTGAGCTTTCTGCGGCAGTTCCGCAGGAGGGATATATTTTCTCTCACTGGTCAAATGCTGATTCAGACGGCTATTCAACAGGCATAACAATGGAAAACGAATTTTATCCCTACACAACATTTACAATGGTTAACCGTTACCAGGCTGTTGTAGAAAAAATGTATGACAGCGGCGTATCAATTGTATATGCAGGCGGTAATGACCAGTGCAACGCTGTTTCTGACGCTACATGGAACTATAATTATCAGAAACTCGCAATAGGCGCTGAAAATTGGCAAGCATCATGGGATAATTATTATTCAACAACTATTAAGGATTACGGCGTTGCCGTAAAGGCTTGCCTTGAAAATTTCCAGGGCGGATATGTTTATACAGGTAACTGCTCAAACGAAGCAATCTATATGAACAATGTTGATGAAGAAGTTAAAGCTTCTTATGACGAAGTTTATAGTGCGCTCGCAAACGGCTCAATCAAAATTACCGGAGTTGCACCCGGCGCAGATGTAAGACAGGCGCTTTCTTCAAACTGCCTCACTCTTAATTATTGGATTGTTTAATTGAATATAACATAAGAAATGGCGTCGGTATTTCCGGCGCCCTATTTTTATAATAGAAAAACGCTTTGAAGATTTATTCTCCAAAGCGTTTTTTATTAATATTCTATTTCACCTGTGAAAACAAGGTTGCAGTCGCCTGTTAACTTAACGCAATCATCTGTGTAGTTAACCACAAGGTCGCCGCCGCGGAGTTTAACGGTAATGTCTTCGCCCTTTTTGCAAAAGCCGTTTTCAACCGCCGCAATAACAGCCGCGCAAGCGCCTGTTCCGCACGCAAGCGTTTCGCCGTTTCCTCTTTCCCATACTCTCATTTTAAGAGTTCTTGCATTTACAACACGAACAAATTCCGTGTTTATTCTTTCGGGGAAAATATCTGCGTTTTCAAATTGCGGGCCTATTTTCTGAATATCAATTCTGTCTACATTGTCAACAAATACAACGCAGTGCGGGTTGCCTACCGAACAGCAGGTTATGTTGTATTCGCCGTCTGCAATGCTTACTGCTCTGTTTATAACATTGTCGCCGTCAAGCGTAACGGGGATTTTATCAGGAGCGAGAGCCGCTTTGCCAATGTTTACGGTTACAGAGGATACTTTGCCGTTTCTTGTAAACAGCTCAAGCACCTTTACACCGCTTGCAGTTTCAACTGTGATTTTATCTTTGTCAACTATTCCGTTGTCATAAAGATATTTACCAACACAGCGAATTGAGTTTCCTGCCATTTCTCCCTCAGAGCCGTCAATGTTGAATATACGCATTTTAGCGTCGGCAATATCTGACTTTTCAATAAGAACTATACCGTCACCGCCGATACCCTTGTGCCTGTCCGTAAATTCAATAGCAAAGCTTTCGGGGCAGGTGATTACATTATCCGAATTGTTGAAGAAAATGTAATCATCGCTCGTGCCCTGCATTTTGCTGAATTTAAGAAGGCTCTTTTCAGAACGCATATCATTTATATCAACAAGCTCTGTGTTGAGTTGGTTGTATCTGCTTGCAATTATATCTGCCAATGCGTTTGCTGTATCAAGTGAAGTTAGCGTTGCAATGCCAAGCTGATTTGCTCTGTTGAAAAGCTTAATATAGTCCGCAATGCTCTTTTTGTCGCTCTTACCTGTGTAAACAATGTAGTCAAGCTGACCGCTCTCTACAAGTTCCATTATTGAGTTGTCATCACGCAGCTTATTTACCGTCTTAACATCAATGCCAAGGCTTGCAATCGCTTTTGCAGTTTCAGGCGTAGCCCAAATCTGAATACCAAGGTCATCCAGCTTTTTAGCAAGGTTGACTATTTCAAATCTGTCCTGCTTAGTTACGGTTATGAGAACGCCGTGTCTCGGTCTGTTGTGGAATTCAACTTTGAAGCCTGCTGAAACAAGACCTTTGAATAATGCCTCGTTTAAGTTCTTGCCAACGCCGAGTACTTCGCCTGTAGACTTCATTTCGGGTCCTAACTGGCTGTTTACATTATTGAGCTTTTCAAAGCTGAATACGGGCACTTTTACCGCATAATAAGGCGGCGTTTTGTAAAGACCCGATGTGTATCCGAGTTCTTTTAAGGTTGCGCCAACCATAATTTTTGACGCAAGCTCAACCATCGGTACTCCCGTTACTTTGCTGATATAGGGAATTGTTCTTGATGCTCTCGGGTTAACCTCGATAACATAAAGCTCGTTTTGATATGTGAGATACTGGATGTTTACAAGACCCTTTGTGCCGAGTGAAAGCGCAAGTTTCTGAGAAACATCGCAGATTTTAGCAAGCATCTTGTCCTGAATGTTGTACGGGGGATAAACTGCAATCGAGTCACCGCTGTGAACGCCTGCACGCTCAATGTGCTCCATAATTCCCGGTATAAGAACATCCGTTCCGTCAGAAATGCAGTCAACCTCAAGTTCGGTGCCCATCATATACTTGTCAACAAGTACGGGGTTTTCAATGCCCTGAGCAAGAATGATTTTCATATATCGCTCAACATCGTCATCTGTGTAAGCGATAGTCATATTCTGACCGCCTATAACATAACTCGGGCGAAGAAGAACAGGATAGCCGAGTTCATTTCCTGCCGCAAGCGCTTCCTCAAGCGAGGTTACAGATGTTCCTTTCGGTCTGAATATTCCGAATTTTTCAAGCAGTTTGTCAAACTTGTCCCTGTCCTCAGCAACATCAATTCCCTCTGCCGATGTTCCGAGAATATTTATTCCGTTGTCATCAAGGAATTTTGTAAGCTTGATAGCGGTCTGACCTCCGAATGCAACTACAACGCCCATCGGCTTTTCAACCTTGATAATATTCATAACATCTTCGGGAGTGAGCGGCTCGAAATAAAGCCTGTCACCCGTGTCAAAGTCTGTTGAAACAGTTTCGGGGTTGTTGTTGATGAGGATAACCTCATAACCAAGTTCTTTTAAAGTCCATACGCAGTGAACAGAGGAGTAGTCAAATTCAATGCCCTGACCGATTCTGATAGGACCTGAACCGAGAACGATTATACGTTCCTTTTCTCCTCTTTGAAGTTCTCTGCTTTCGCAGTGCTCATCATATGTTGAATAGAAATAAGGCGTCTGTGCCGCAAACTCAGCGCCGCAGGTATCAACCATTTTATATACGGCGTTTTTATGGTAGGCAAGGGGAGAGCCACTTATTCTCTCAATCGCTTCGTCCGTATATCCGAGCTGTTTGCCCTTAATATACATCTCATTGCTTACCGTTGTGTTTGCAATGTCCTTTTCATACTGTGCAAGATTTTTGAGTTTATATAAAAACCACTCGTCAATCATCGTGATTTTATGAATTTCAGCTACCGAAACGCCCTCTTTGAGCGCACGGAAAACATTGAAAAGTCTTAAATCATCCTGATTCCTAAGAGCGTTATAAACATCAAGTCCCTCAACCGCTTTGTTGTTGAGCGTATCAAGTCCGATTTCAGCACCTCTTACAGCTTTCATAATCGCCATTTCAAACGAGGGGGCAATGCTCATAACCTCGCCCGTTGCTTTCATCTGAGTTCCGAGTTTTCTTGATGCGTTTATAAACTTGTCAAACGGCCATTTCGGAACTTTTACAACAACATAGTCAAGAGTCGGCTCAAAGCAGGCACAAGTTTTGCCTGTAATGTCGTTTTTAATTTCGTCAAGAGTGTAGCCGAGAGCAATTTTGGTAGTAACCTTTGCAATCGGGTAGCCCGTGGCTTTAGAAGCAAGCGCAGATGAGCGTGAAACACGGGGATTAACCTCAATTACGCTGTATTCAAAGCTTTCGGGGTTAAGTGCAAACTGACAGTTACAGCCGCCCTCAATTCCAAGCTCAGTAATAATGTCAAGCGAAGCTGTGCGAAGCATTTGGTATTCTTTGTCGCCGAGTGTTACAGCAGGGGCAATAACGATACTGTCGCCTGTGTGCACACCTACGGGGTCAAAGTTTTCCATTGAGCAGACAGCGATAACATTTCCAACGCTGTCCCTCATAACCTCAAATTCAATCTCTTTCCAGCCTGCAATGTATTTTTCAACAAGCACCTGAGTAATAGGACTGAGCATAAGTCCGTGTTTTGCAACCTCGCAAAGCTCGTCCTCATCGTAGGCAACGCCGCCGCCTGCACCGCCGAGAGTGAACGCAGGTCTGATAATAACGGGATAGCCTATTTCTGCCGCAATTCTTTTAGCGTTTTCAACATCGTTTGCAATTTCAGACGGAACAACAGGCTGATTGAGTTTAACCATTGTGTCTCTGAAAAGCTGTCTGTCCTCCGCCTTGTCTATTGCTTCAGCGTCTGTGCCGAGAAGTCGAACTCCCATTTTGTCAAGGTAGCCGTCTTTTGCAAGCTGCATTGAAATGGTAAGACCCGTCTGACCGCCGAGACCGCCGAGAATGCTGTCCGGGCGTTCTTTTTCTATAATTCTCTTAACCGTTTCAACTGTAAGAGGTTCAAGATAAATGTGGTCTGCAAGGGCGTTGTCCGTCATAATTGTAGCAGGGTTTGAGTTTACAAGAACAACCTCAATACCCTCATCTTTAAGCACTCGGCACGCCTGCGCGCCTGCATAGTCAAACTCAGCCGCCTGACCTATAACAATAGGTCCTGAGCCGATTACAAGCACCTTTTTTATATTTTTATTAAGAGGCATCAGTTATTACCTCCCATCATATTGATAAATCTGTCAAACAAAAATCTTGTGTCATGCGGTCCGCTGCAAGCTTCGGGATGAAACTGAACAGAAAATGCATTCTTGTTCGGATAGTCAATTCCCTCGTTTGTGCCGTCATTTGCATTGATATAGCTTATAACGCCGCCGCATTTTTCAACTTCTTCATTAAGTACAGCATAGCCGTGGTTTTGAGAAGAAATGTAAGTTCTGCCCGTTTTAAGGTCTTTTACGGGCTGGTTTACTCCTCTGTGGCCGTATTTAAGCTTGCTCGTCTTTGCGCCCATTGCAAGCGCAAGAAGCTGATGACCGAGACAAATTCCGAATATCGGCTTTTTGCCTGCAAGTTTTTTTAGTTCTTCAATGCAGTCTGTGTTTTCGCTCGGGTCTCCGGGACCGTTTGAAAGCATAATGCCGTCAGGGTTAAGGCTTAAAATGTCCTCAGCCTTTGTAGATGATGGTACAACCGCAACATTGCATCCTCTTTTTACAAGTTCCCTTGTAATATTGTCTTTTTTGCCGTAGTCGATAAGCACCACATTGTATTTCGGGCTTTCGCAGGCAACAGGGAAGGGGCGCTGTGTCGTTGTTGACTTAACTGCATTTTCAACCTTGTAGCTTTCAACCTCTTCTTTGTTGAAATCCCTCGGGTCTGAGCAGATTTTAGCGTTCATAACGCCGCTTTCTCTGATAATCTTTGTTATTTCTCTTGTGTCAACGCCGTACACGCCGGGAATATTGTTGTCTTTAAGGAATTTATCAAGTGTTTCGTTTGCCCTGAAATTTGACGGGTCATCGCATTTTTCACGAACAATGTATGCCGTAACATATGATTTCTGGCTTTCCATATCGTCAAAAATAAAGCCGTAATTGCCTATGAGGGGAAATGTCTGCATAACGATTTGACCGTAATAGCTGGGGTCTGTAAGCGTTTCAATGTAGCCGCACATACCTGTTGTAAAAACAAGTTCGCCCGTTACATCGCCGCCTGCGCCGAATCGTTTTCCCTCAAATATATGTCCGTCTGCAAGGCAGATATATACTTTTTCATTATCCATAGAATACACCAACCGAATTAACCGAGAAGTTTAACAAGAACTGCTTTCTGAGCGTGAAGCCTGTTTTCAGCTTCATCAAAGATTTCGTCTGCGTGGCTTTCAAAAACCTCTGCTGTAATCTCTTCTCCTCTGTGAGCGGGCAGGCAGTGAAGCACCATTGCGTCCTTATTTGCAACGCTCATTACTTCATCGTTAATCTGATAATCTTTGAATACCTTTTCACGCTCCGCCTTTTCCTCTTCCTGACCCATGGAAGCCCATACATCGGTGTAAAGTACATCAGCATTTGCGGCACATTCAAGAATATTGTCACTGCAAGTGAATTTTCCGTTTTCCTCTGCCCATTTCATAATTTCCTCATCGGGTTTGTAGTCGTTGGGGCAGGCAACAGCACATTCCATTCCCATTTTGATTGCGCCGATTATAAGGCTGTTTGCCATATTGTTTCCGTCACCGATAAAGCAGAATTTAAGACCGTCAAAAGTCTTTTTGTGCTCACGAATTGTCATAAGGTCTGCAAGAACCTGGCAGGGGTGGCAGTAGTCTGTAAGACCGTTTATTACGGGGATTGAGCCGTATTTAGCAAGGTCCTCAACTTCTTTTTGCTCAAAGGTTCTAATCATAATACCGTCAAGATAGCGTGAAAGAACTCTTGCAGTGTCCTCAACAGGCTCGCCTCTGCCTATCTGCAAATCTCTGTTTGAGAGAAAGAGTGCCTGACCGCCAAGCTGATACATACCTGTTTCAAAAGAAACTCTTGTTCTTGTTGAGCTTTTCTGGAAAATCATTCCAAGAGTCTTGCCCTTTAAGTGGTGATGTTCAATATTGTGCTTCGTCTCATATTTAAGCTGGTCTGCAAGATTTAAAATATCAAGAATATCGTTTGTGCTAAGGTCCTGTAATTTCAATAAATGTTTCATTTTTCAATTACCTCTTTCAGTATTTTAAGTCCCTTTTCAAGTTCTTCATAAGAAATGTTGAGAGCGGGGAGAAGTCTTACCTTTGTTTTTGCTGTTAAAACAAGAAGTCCGTTTTGGAGGCATTCGCCTGCGATTTCTTTTGCGCTTTTTTCTGTTTCAATTCCGAGCATAAGTCCCATACCTGAAACAGATTTAACGCCTTTAACATTTTTAAGGTGTTCCTTTATGTATTCGCTTTTTTTAGAAACGCCGTCAAGAAAATCATCGTCAATTCTCTTAACAATGCTGATTGCGCCTGCTGCGGCAATCGGGTTTCCGCCGAATGTTGATCCGTGAGAACCGGGTGTAACGCAGTTTTCAACTTTTTCGCCGAATAACACAGCGCCCATCGGCAGTCCGCCTGCAAGTCCTTTTGCGGTTGAAACAATATCGGGCTGAATGCCGTAATTCATATACGCAAAATATTTGCCCGTTCTGCCGTTGCCTGTTTGTACCTCGTCAACAACTGCAAGAATATCTTTTTCCTCGCATATCTGAGCGATGGCGTTTACAAATTCCTCATCAAGATTTAAAACGCCGCCCTCGCCCTGAACACATTCAAACATAATTGCGCAAACATCATCTGTAGCCATTTTTTTAAGCTTTTCTATGTCGTTTGCAGGGCAGTATTTAAAGCCGGGAGTAAATGGGTCAAAATACTTGTGAAATTCATCCTGACCTGTTGCGGAAAGCGTTGTGATCGTTCTGCCGTGGAAAGAGTTAATAAGCGTGATTATCGTGCTTCTGCCTTCTCCATATTTATCAAAGCTGTATTTTCTCGCAAATTTGATTGCGCCCTCGTTTGCCTCAGCGCCGCTGTTAGCAAAGAAAACTTTTTTCATTCCCGTTTTCTCGCAGAGAAGTTGAGCAAGCTCTGCACACGGTCTCGTGTAATAGAGGTTTGAAACATGCTGTAATTTACCAAGCTGTTCTATTACAGCCTCTTTCCAAACATCGTCTGCAATTCCGAATGCCGTAACGCCTATTCCTGAGCCGAAATCAATGTATTCTTTTCCGTTCTCATCATAGAGAGTAGAGCCTTTTCCGTGGGAAAGCTCAACATTGAATCTGCCGTAAGCGTGCGACACGAAATTATTATCAAGTTCTTTTGTATTCATATCGTCACCTGCTTCTGAACATCGTTCCCATACCTTCGTCTGTAAGAAGCTCCATAAGAATGGAGTGGGGAACTCTTCCGTCTATAATAAATGCTTTTTTTACGCCCTCGCGTATTGCCTGTGTCATTGAATCAATTTTCGGAATCATACCGCCGCTGATAACACCGTCTGCAACAAGTGCGGGAACATCTGAAATATAAATTCTGTGAATGAGCGAGGATTCGTCATCCTTGTCTCTGAGAAGTCCAACAACATCCGTCATTGAAATAAGCGCTTCTGCTTTAAGTTTGCCCGCAACAGCCGCGGCAACCGTGTCAGCGTTAATATTGTAGCAGTTGTCATTTTCGTCATAGCCTATTGTTGAAATAACGGGAATAAAGCTGTGAGAAAGCACCTCTTCAACAACATCCATATTCATATCAACTATTTCGCCCACATAGCCGTGTTTATCGTCAAGCGGTCTGCATTTAATCATATTGCCATCCATACCTGAAAGGCCTATTGCGTGTCCGCCGAGATTGCCTATCTGGCAAACAAGGTCTTTGTTTACCTTGCCTGCAAGCACCATCTGAACAACATTTGCTGTGTCCTTTGTTGTAACACGAAGACCGTCAACAAATTCACTTTTAATGTTCATAGCTTCAAGCGTTTTATTTATCTCAGGGCCGCCGCCGTGAACGAGAACAACCCTTATGCCTACGGTTGAAAGCAGAACAAGGTCGTGCATAACCGCCGCTTTAAGGCTGTCGTTTATCATTGCGTTACCGCCGTATTTGACAACTATCGTTTTCTTTCTGTAAAGCTGAATATAAGGGAGCGCTTTTGCAAGCACATCGGCTTTCATTGCATTTGTAATATCCATTTCAAACTCCTGATTAATTTATTTTTATGATTTTAATTTTTGTATCAGGTTCTGTAATCACCGTTGATTTTTACATAATCATAAGTCATATCGCAGCCCCAAGCCTTTGCGCTTTCTTCGCCTGCCTTAAGGTTGATAAGTACATAAATCTCATCGCTTTTAAGAATTTCTGCCGCCTTTTCCTCGGAAAAGTCAACGCCTGCGCCGTCTCTGCAAACGGCAATAGTGCCGAATTCGCTCTTTAAATCAACATCAACCTTGTTAATGTCAAACTCAGCGTCTGCATAGCCTACTGCGCACAAAACTCGACCCCAGTTAGCATCTTCGCCGAAAATTGCGCATTTGAAAAGTGTTGAGCCGATAACTGATTTTGCTACCGTAATTGCTGTGTCCTTGTCGGGGCAGCCGCTGCAATCACACTCAATCAGTTTTGTTGCGCCCTCACCGTCTTTAGCAAGCATTTTTGTAAGATTCATCATAACCTCGTAAAGAACGGCTTTGAATGTTTCAAAATCTTCACCCTCTGCGGTGATTTCTGCGTTTTGGGCAAGTCCGTTTGCCATAAGCGAAACCATATCGTTTGTTGATGTGTCGCCGTCAATAGAGAGGCAGTTATATGTAACCTTAACAATTTCGTCAAGTGCTTTTTGAAGCATTTTTGCGGAAATAGCGGTGTCTGTTGTGATGAAGTTAAGCGTTGTCGCCATATTCGGGTGTATCATTCCTGAGCCTTTTGCCATTCCGCCGAGTTTGCAAGCAGTGCCTGCAATCTCAAACTCAACTGCGTATTCCTTTTTGATAGTGTCCGTAGTCATTATTGCGGTTGCGGATTCCTCGTGTCCGTCTGCGGAAAGTCCTGCTGCAAGCTTGTCAACAGCGTTTTCTATCGGTTCAATGGGGAGTACCTGACCGATAACGCCTGTTGAAGCAACAACAACATCCTCGGGCTTTATTCCAAGTACGCCTGCCGCAAGTTCGCACATTCTCTGTGCTTTTTGCTCGCCGTCTGCGTTGCAGGTGTTGGCATTTTTTGAGTTAACTATAACCGCCTGAGAAATGCCGCCTGTCTTTTCAAGATTTTTCTTTGTAACGATTATCGGTGCGCCTTTAACTTTGTTTGTTGTGTAAACCGCAGCCGTTTTGCAGGGAACTTCAGAATAAATCATTCCCAAATCGTTTTTGTGTTTTGTGTTTTCGCTGTCTGCGGCTGATTTCTTTATACCGCAGTAAACTCCGTTTGCTTTAAATCCTTTAGCGGCGCAAACGCCGCCCTCAATAATTTTCATATTCTCAATCTCCGATAACAAGTGATTTTTCTTCTTCTATACCGCACGCAATATTCATACATTGAATTGCCGCGCCTGACGCGCCTTTTCCGAGGTTGTCAAATCTTGAGGTGATAACGAATCTGTCTTCGTTTCCGTTAACCTCTATTTCCATATCGTCTCTGCCCTCGAAATTATTAGCGCCAATCATATTTTCCGTAAAGCCCTTGGGGCGTACCTTTACAAACTTGCTGTTTTCATAATGCGCCGCAAGTATATCTCTTACTTCGTCAGGGCTGATGCTTTTTGCAAGCATATCCGTGAAAAGGGGAATGCTCACAACCATACCGCATTTGTAGTCGCAAATCATAGGCGAGAAAATAGGTAGTCTTTCAATACCCGTAATAGCTTTCATTTCTTTTAAATGTTTGTGGGTCTGGGTTAATGCGTACTGCCTGGGCGAGTCGAGCTCTTTTTCTCGTTCATCGCTCTCATACTGGGCAATCGCCTTGTTTCCGCCGCCGCTGTATCCCGAAACCGCAAAGCAGGTGAGGGGATAGTTTTTGTCAATAATTCCGTGCGCTATAAGCGGATAAACTATTGAGATGAATCCGCTTGCATAACAGCCCGGATTTGCAATAAGTCTGTTGGTTTCAATATTTTTTCTGAAATTTGCCGAAAGTTCGGGGAATCCGTATGCCCAATCGGGGTTTGTTCGGTGTGCCGTTGAGGCGTCAATAATCTTTGTGTGCGTATTATCTTTATCAAGCAGGGTTACCGCTTCTTTTGCCGCATCATCAGGCAGACAAAGAAAAGTAATGTCGCTTTCGTTGATGAATTTCTTAATTTCATCGCTGTCTTTTCTCTTATCCTCGCTGATTTCAAGAAGCTCAATATCATCTCTGCTTTTCAGGCGGTCTTTTATTCTCAGACCTGTTGTACCAGCCTGTCCGTTTATGAATACTTTTGTCATTATATACATATCTCCCTATGATATAATTTATAATTCTTTTCTATTATACTCTTGCCTGTTTTATTGTCAATAGAAAATGAACAAAAAATTATAAATATGCAATAGAACGAATAAATATACAAAACTTAGTATGCATAAAACAGTCTTTAAAGCGCATAGACACAGTTGCGAAAAATGTACTCAAAAAAGGCTTTCCTTGACATTTTCAAAAATATCGCTAATCTGTAAGGTTGCCTCAGTAAAACAGTGAAAGGTGTTGGTATTATAAGCGATAATGTTTTGGTTGCTCTGCTTTCACTTTTAGGAACCTGTGCAGGTGCCTTTGGCGGTATAATCGCCTCTTCAAAACTTACTTCTTTCCGCCTGAAAAAGCTTGAAGAAAAGGTAGATAAGCACAATTCCTTTGCAGAGCGCATACCTGTCATAAATGAACAAATAAAAGTTATAAATCATAGAATAGCAGACATAGAAAATATTTTATAATCAGGAGGTATTTAAATGAAAGAAAGATTTAAAAGCCCTGTAGTTTGGCTTGCCGTTATTGCGCAGATTTGCATTGTGATCACAATGTTTGCGCCGTCAATAAGCGACACTTTTAAGGTTATCGGAACCTGCGTTGTAGAGATATTGACACTGTTCGGTATTCTTAATAACCCGGCAGATTCAAGATCATTTTAAGGAGGCTTTATATGTATTTAAATGAATTTTTTGATTCCCTCGTGGGTAAATTTTTAGATGTTGACGGCACAGGAAGCGTAACTAATAAAAATCAGTGCGTAGATGTTGTAAAATCATATTGCAACAAGGTTTTCGGCGTGCCTGTTTCTTCAATGAGCGGTTACGGCGATGCGTGGGAGTATTTTGAAAACTTTTCAAAGAAAACCGCTATAACTCCGTATTTTAACAAAATTGATTACAAGAGCGGTATGCAGCTCAGAACAGGAGATATTGTGGTTTGGGAGCGTTCAGTCAATTCTTCAAACGCAGGCCATATCGCTATTGCAAACGGAACTTATAATTCCACATCGTTTGAAACTTTTGACCAAAACTGGCCGTCGGGAAGCGCTTGTAAATTCGTAACCCACAACTATAACAAAGTGAATGGTATACTTCGCCCCAAAGATTATTCTAAGGTTGTTAAATCATCTTCTTCAAATGTAAGCGGTTCGGGAAAATATCCCACAGCCGTTGCTTGGAAAAATGGCACTACAAAAGAATCCGTGTTTAAGGAGAATAATCTCAGCGGTGAAATCGGCTGGCTTGCCGCTCAGGAAAGCGCAAAATGCTATGCGAAGTCAGGTAATTCTTATCTTCTTGTGTATGACCTTGACGGAACAAATAAGCATAAAGCAGGATTTGTTGAGTATGCAGGCGGCGTGAAAACAGCGCCAAGCGACTGCAAGGTTTACAAAAACGGTTCAACAACGGAAACCGTTTATGCCGATACAGCTAAGAAAACAGTAGTAGGCTCGCTTGATAAGAATGAAAGCTGTTATTGCCTTGGAAAAACAGACGGAATGTATCTCGTTATGTATAATGTTAACGGCAAAAACACAAGAAAGTGCGGCTTTGTTTCTTATGACGGCGGATTATAAAATATGTTGTTAATTTAGTATAATATAAAATAAACAGCTCGTGAAATTTGGCGTTTTCACGGGCTGTTTTTCAGTTAATATTAAATTATATTTTCATTAATTCCGCTTCTTTAATAGGCGTAATTCCTAGTTTGTTAAGATATTTGACTGCATCCATATATAAAGAGGTGTTTTTGAGCGCTTCTGGTCTGTGAGCGTCAACGCCGATTATAACTCGGTTTTTCTCCTCAGCGGCTATTCTCCAAAATATTTCATTAGGATACTGGCGCTTTTCCTCAAACCCAAGCAGATTAAACTCTATCGGATAGCCAAGCTCTTTTAGCCTCTTGCAGAATTTCTGCATTTTCTCTGCATAATAATCTCTGTCGCCCGTAAAATTAATCAGGTCGGGGTGGGCGAGATAGTTGAATTTTTCCGTTTCAAGCCCCTCAATGCACTGCTTTAAATATTGTTCAAATATATCACGGCTGTCTGTCTCGTGACCGCAGTAAAAAGCGTTTCTTTGATATTCGTCAAGCGTAAAGTGTTGTCCGAGTATGAAATATTCAGCGCCTATTGATTTTAGATATTCAACTTCATCCTTAAATAAGTTCGGGTAGTATTCAAGCTCAAAACCGCAGTGTATAAGTATTTTATTACTGTATTTTTCTTTGAGTTCTTTTATGGATTGAGTGTAATCCAGTGCATCCCACGGCTTTATTCTGTAAGTTGAATAATAATTTAAATTTTTAGGGAAAAGCATCGGGGCATGGTCGGAAAAACCAAGCTCGTCAAAACCGCCCTCTATTGCGGCAATAACATATTCTTCGTCAGTGCCTTTTGCGTGTCCGCATCTTTTAGTATGTGTGTGATAATTCTTCATAGTAATAATATTTTATCATATTTTTTCAAAAATTCAACACTGTTGCACTTGACAATGAGTGCGCAATTTCGTATAATACCACTTGCAAACAATAGTTTGCTTTATACGGCCCGGTAGTTCAGTTGGTTAGAACGCCTGCCTGTCACGCAGGAGGTCGACGGTTCGAGTCCGTTCCGGGTCGCCATTATGTGCTTCTGTAGCTCAGTCGGTAGAGCAGGGGACTGAAAATCCCCGTGTCGATGGTTCGATTCCGTCCGGAAGCACCATAAATGCGGATTTAGCTCATCCGGTAGAGCGCCACCTTGCCAAGGTGGAGGTAGCGAGTTCGAGTCTCGTAATCCGCTCCATCGGGCACTAAGAAATTAGTGCCCATTCTATTAAATAATCGGCACCATAGCCAAGTGGTAAGGCAGAGCTCTGCAAAAGCTTTACGCCCCAGTTCAAATCTGGGTGGTGCCTCCATAAAAAAGCTCCGAAAAATGGCTTAACTAAGCCAAATTTGGGGCTTTTTTGTTTTTTTAAAATTAATTTATTGGTATAAACCAATAAATTACATTCTATGCAGGTGGAGGCAAAAATCTTTAGATAAAAGTAAAAAAGAAAGACTCCATGATATAATGGATGTGCTTTGCCGAATGGCCGGCTGAGCAAAATACTAGTTCAGCTGGTGGTCATGATTTTTTAAAACTACTGTGCCAATGATGTATACCAAAAACTCTATTTTTACCAATGTTTTACACATTATTTATTCAGTAATTGTTTATACTAATTGGATAATACACTGTATTTTTTTAGTGGATTCTCTTGAATTGTTAATAATTGTATCATTTGATTTTACTTTGAATTTAACAAATGATCTAATTGCTAAAACAGTTTGACAAATCTGATGATAGGGAATATTATATTACTAAATATAGATTTAGGAACGGAGAATATGAATTTGTTAATTGAAAACATTCCCGAATGGCATGAAATAAATGCAAGACTTGTTTCTGTATATGAAAATAATGACAAGTTTATTAATATCTCTTCTATAAATTCTCGCGTTATATATGAACCGCGTTATTACATTAGAAAAATTCCCGGTTCAATTAAAGACTGTTACATTAGGTCCTCTGTGTACCAAATGCTGTTAAAGGCTGTTGCGTTATTGCCTGAAGGATATGGACTGAAAATTTTCGATGCATGGCGTCCATATGAAGTACAAAAGTTTTTGTTTTATGAACAAGTAGCGGTTTTGTGTAAAAAAGACGGATTATGTATTGAACAAGCAAAAGTACATGCGAAACAGTTTGTTTCGTATCCTAGTATTGATCCTTATAAGCCATTCGTTCATTCTACCGGCGGTGCTGTAGACCTAACTATAATTGATGAGAACAATATTGAGTTAGATATGGGGACCGACTTCGACGATTTTTCTAAAATGGCGGCTACTGATTCATTTGAAAATTCATCAAACGAGAAAGTCAAAAATAACAGACGTTTGTTATATTCCGTCATGATAAAAGCTGGCTTTTCAAACTATCCCTCAGAATGGTGGCATTATGATTTTGGTGATTCATTTTGGGCTGCCGAGAATAATTTGAAAAGTTCTCTTTTTGGGGGAGTTTACAAGATGAGCGGAGATTATTTATGAAAAGAAAGATAAACTATATCATAGAACATAAAAATGATTATAAACGAAAAAAGAATTTAGTGTATTTATGTATTGGCGTTCTTATTACTGTTATCTGGCTAATTTTATTAGTTGTAAAAATAGTGTATGCAGTCAATTCCGGCGGTTCGCTGTCAGATGTGTGGAGTACAATTCTTAACGGAATTTTTGATAATATTCTTGGTATATTACCTCCGATAATCTTTTTTGATTTATTGCTTGAATATTTTCAACAAGATAAAGTCTTTGATGAGATGACAGAGCAAATAACAGGAACAATTATGAGCAAGCCAGAAGTAATACAGTCATTTAATAAAGAAGCTCAAAAAAGATTTTTAAATGCTACTGTATTAGCTCTTGTGGATCAGGATGAAGATGAATGTGAGGTTGCTGTGGGTTCAATCGAGCCTTATATAAGTGATAGATTTGATATTAGAAAGGATTTTACTTATTACTTAGAAATTAGAGATTGCGACAACATACCTGGATTTGATGGAAGCAAATATATGCTTATGTGTGAAAATTTATCTTATGAGTTATTTTATGTAGCTAGTGAGCCGATAGGAAATGTTGTGCGTGTGGGATTTTTTGTTGAAAATGCAACATTAGATAAAGTTTTGAGAGAAGAATCAGTGGATTATATAATGAGAGAGGGTCTTGATATAGATCCGATTGATTTCGAATTTATAAAGAAAAAAAGCGAGAATCCTGAAGAATTAAAAAAGTATATTGACAAACTTTTAGCTTTACAATTATACATAGATGATGAAATGTGGTCGTTAAAAGAGGTATATGTTGGCAAAAATAGAATAGATGTTGAGTTTGCTTGTCCTGATAAAAGAAGGAGACAAATTAATGCTAAGTCTAATAAAATTTCTTTATATTTTCATATACCTCAACAAAAGCATCATACTTCCTTTTTGGCATCAATTCCTCAACCTACATATAGTCCTACTATAAGATTAAGTTATCCGGAAGATGAGTATAATATTAAAAACTTCTTGTTTTTTAATAAAACATTTGGACCTAGTGCACAAAAAGCTGAACAGGGTACTGGATGTAGAAATATACAAATAAAAGACAAATGGGTTCATCCTATGAGTGGTGTGCTATTTATTATTGAATATAAAGACTGTCTCTTATACACATCTGACGCTGCCGACGATCGCATAAGTGTAGAT
>UQFL01000043.1 GCA_900540305.1 uncultured Oscillospiraceae bacterium
GGAGGAACTAAATATGTTTGATAACTTTGATTTTACAAACTTTTGGAAGGACAGTGCGTATGCCTTGAAAGAATATGTCAGTGAATCGCCTTCTGATGAACTGATTGCCAGTGTTGAGCAGGAATTAGGCTATAAGTTACCAGCTTCTTATATTTGGTTGATGAAACAACATAACGGAGGCATTCCTTTCAATACTTGTTTCCCTACGGATAAACCTACCAGTTGGGCAGATGACCATGTAGCTATTACAGGAATTTTTGGTATCGGGAGAGAGAAACCCAACTCTTTGTGTGGAGAGTTGGGAAGCCAATTTATGATTGATGAATGGGAGTACCCTGCTATTGGGGTAGCTATTTGTGACTGTCCCAGTGCTGGACATGATATGATTTTTTTAGATTACCGGGAGTGTGGCCCACACGGGGAGCCTAAAGTAGTGCATATTGACCAAGAAGGAAATTACGAAATCACTCCTTTAGCAGATAGTTTTGAGGATTTTATTCGTGGTCTTGTAAACGAAGATGATTTTGAGTTAGAAGATTAACAACTTCCAATTTATCGAGCAGACAAGGAGGGAGAGCATGGAACTATCCATACAAGAACGATTGAAAGACCTGCGTGTGGAGCGTGGGCTGACGCTGGAACAGCTTGCGGAGCAGACGCACCTCTCCAAGTCTGCGTTGGGCAGTTATGAAGCGGAGGACTTCAAGGACATCAGCCACTATGCCCTTATCAAGCTGGCGAAGTTTTACGGCGTGACCGCCGACTATCTGCTGGGGCTGTCCGAAACAAAAAATCACCCAAACGCCGATCTTGCAGAACTGCGTTTGAGTGACGATATGATTGAACTATTGAAAAGTGGGCGGGTGGATAATTCCCTCTTGTGTGAGCTGGCGGCACACCCGGATTTCCCCCGGCTCATGGCTGACCTTGAAATCTATGTAAACGGTATCGCTGGCAAACAGGTGCAGAGTGCAAACGCCATTGTAGACGCTGTGAGCACAACCATTATGAAGCAGCACAATCCCGGCTTGTCTGACCCGCAGTTAAGACAGCTTATCGCCGCCCATATTGATGATGACAGCTTTTGCCGCTATGTGATACAGCAGGACATAAACAAGATAGCCCTTGACCTGCGGAAAGCACATAAGGACGATTTTTTCAGCGTCCCAGAGGACAATCCGCTGGAAGATTTTTTACAGACCGCCGAGGAAACCGCTAAAGAGGACAGCGACCCAGAGCAAGCGTCGCTGGCGTTTATCTGTAAGCGGCTCAAGCTGAATTTGAAGAAGCTGTCCGAGGAAGAAAAGAAGTGGCTGAAAAAGATTGCACAGAAATCGGACTTGCTGAAAAATCCAAACCCGCAGCGGGGGAGAAAATAGAGAACGAGAAATTGGAGGGAGTAAAGGTGCAGGAGGCAATTATAAAATTGAAACTTCTCGGTCAAATGCCAGACGCAGTGAAAGATGACCCTACAGTAGAAACCATCAACATGTATGACGAATTGCTCTCCAATGTAAAAACGCCATTGACAAGAGAAGAAGTAGGCGTATTGATTGACATTTTCCCCGAAGGTGGAATGTATGGAGTAGAGTGGGATTTGCTAAAATTGGTAGAGTCTTATTTGATAGAAGCACCATCAAGTGAAGAGTATCGAAAATTGATTACTGCTTGTCCAAGTGAAGAATGGCGAGAAACTATGCAAGCCCGTTTAGATAATTGGGAAAACAACAAACAATAACTTGTTGGGGAGATAGCAAAGCCAGTCGAGCCAGTCAACGGTCAAGATGAACGGCGCATTTCATGCGCCGCCGTTGACAGCCCCGCCCGTCTTTGCTAAAGGGTAATCAAGGCGGGAAAGCCCTAAAATGGTTTCCCCGCCCATTTCAATTTTGGGAAAAGAAATGCTCCAAAATCAAAAAGAGAGCGGTCAAGCACTTTGAGGATTGGCCGCCTTGTTCACCCATTCAGCGGAACGGCGGGCGGCGGTCAAGGCCGGGTGCAAACCCGTTCATTTCAGCCTTGACGGTTGCCTGCTGTCCTGCTACTTTTCCGGGAGTGTGGCCACACTTCGGGACACTTTGTCCACAAGTCGGAGCGAAGGACGAGGGACGGGGGCTTTCATATACCTGCCGCCGTTCTCTGAAAACAGGCCGATTTTTTGCTCATTCCCATTCGCAAAAATTCAGCCTGTTTTCCTGCCGGAGCAAACGGGGTGCAAGAAGCACCGCACCCCGTTTCCTCTGTCAGCCACGCCAGCAGGTATAACACACTACACTTTGCAAGCAAAGTCGTGTGCCAAGGGGCAAGCCCCTTTGGAAACCCCGGACAACAAAACAGGCTGAATATCTCGCACTTTCCCGGTGCTTGATACTCAGCCTTTATTTGTTGTCAGCAGCCCCCGTTTCGTGGTCTGCGTGTAGTTCCTTGTAAACTGACCTAAGGTATATTATAAATAATTTTGGTTTAAAAATTGTAAACATTTTAATAACCTAAAAACTTGGAAAATATATGCATTTTTATATAACTAAACAATAGCTAAATATTGATGAATTGAGTAATCTTTTACAATGCGAACTTAGTCCATAACCATGCTCTTATTGTAAATAAAGTTGCGTTTTAGTATTATTTTTTTGGTAATTGACAGTTGTTAAAAAAGTTAGGTAAGCAAAATGGAATTATTTTGATAAAGAAAGTGAGTTGCTCTTATGAATTCAAATATATTAATAGCTCATCCAATAAGAGTAATTCCTTTTGATCTTGGAAGGACATTGCAAGATAATGATATAAATCATATCCGCTTGTATATAGAAGCAAACTTTAAAATAAATCAAATTACACCAAGACAACAATCAATTTTAAAAGATTGCAAATTGGTTTTCGCTTTAAATGATCAAGTATCTGGATATATTTACAAAAAAGGAATTCTTGTGATTGTTATTGAAGAATCAAAACTTGATTTTCATAGAGACTATTTGAACTTTTCTATTACTTATGGAAAAAATAGAAAAGAAGCACATAATCTTTTGTTTAATTGGAAACATGAATATTCTTCTCAAATCTTTGTATTACTAAGAGATTTGTGGCAAATAGTAAAGAAAAACTGTAAAAATGAAGTTATGAGGTTAAGTGCAAGTAATAAATTCGAAAATTGTGGTTTATCATATATTATGACATTATCATTATTCGAAGTCTCTAATAATATTGTCGGTTCTGTTGGGTTTAATGAATATCCTGATTGGTTAAAAAGTAATCTTTACGCATTGCTTGATCCTGCAATATTGTATTTGGAAGACTCAAGTAAATTTGATGTGTCAGATGTGGAATTTGATACCAAAAGAATTTTAAAAGAAATTGCATTTAAAGATGTTCCTAAAGATTATGAAATTCACAGACATATAGATACATATATGAGTTGGGCAGCAGTAGTGGTTATTGGTCAAATACAAGACATTGATATAGAGGAGTATACCGCTCTTGAAGTCCAATTACAAAGCGATTGGTATTATGTTTATTGTATAGAGAAAAATTTGAAAGAAGATGTAAAGCTCGGAAAACAGGATGTAATAAGATATCAGCAACAAAGTTATGAACTTGATTTATTAGAGAATAGGCTTTATGATTTTGATGATTCGAGTATGCCAACTCGAATACTTGAGATACAAAATGGACTTATCCAAACAAGTGGCATAAATGATAATATACAACATGCACAAAGAAAAATAAAATATATTCTCGAACGAGAAAAATTAAATAATGAATTGCGTCAAAAAAAGTTAGGACAAAGTTCAGAAGTTTTACTCTTTTTTATTGCTTTTATTGAGATTGCACCAACTGTTGCAGAATATGGTAACAAATTATTTCCTAATGGCGGAATAATTGCAAATATAATAATTGTAATTTTAGGATTAGTATTATTAATGCGTAAAGATAGTTAGGAGTGATAAAATGAAGTGCTTATTTGTAGTAGATGTGCAAAATGGATTTGTTTCGGACAAAACAAAACATATTGTTCCAAGAATAGTTGACTTGATGGACAAATTTTCTGATTACAGAATTATTTCAACAAAGTTTATTAATAATGGGAACAATGCCTTTTCAAAAATAATTCATTGGCATAGATTACGAGAAAGTCCGGAAACAGATTTGATACCAGAAATAAAATATAGAACCGACTTAATAGTGGATAAATTCACTTACACAGCATGTACAGATGAAATAAGACAGTTTCTATTTGACAATAAGGTTGAAGAAGTTTATATTGTGGGAATTGATACGGATTGTTGTGTTTTAAAAACTGCTATAGACTTATTTGAAATGAACATTAGACCAATTGTTCTTACCGAATATTGTGCTTCCAATGGTGGAAAAGAAAGTCATGAAGCGGCTATTAAAGTTCTGAAAAGAACAATTGGTGACAATCAAATATCGTCAAAAATTTACTAGTATGTGATGTGTTATTTCTTTGATTCAATAGGCTAAGAGATGAAAATTTATTTATATTGAGATAGAGTGAGTAAATTCAAAATACATCAATTTAGTACAGCGATTTAATATGTGCATTATATTTGGCATTAATTAAAATTGAAACTTTACTACTCTTGAAGTATTTGTAGAATATAAATATTATAAAAGCTAAAATGATTTTTAATTGCTTTTAATTATCAATATTTATAGAGACTAAAAAATAATCTGGATAGATAATTATGCTAAGTTTTGACTAGAATATTGTGTATAAGAATTCTTCGATTTGCTGCTATGCAAGTTTAAACACATTGCTTTAGAATATCAAACCTGAATTTCCATTTGGCCGTATAAACCACCGTTTATACAGGAAGCATTATATTTTATTCCTAAAAAACAAATGGATACTTTACTCTATTGCTTTTTTGTTAAAAATTATTTTGCCATATTTGGTCAATATGTATAATTTGTGCTGTTATCTTTGGAATTTCTCATAATTGTTTTATAATTAATAAAGAGTTATAATACTATGTGTTGAATTAATTTTAGAATTAGAAAACCGCCTTATGGCAGTTTTCTTTTTCGGTTAGGGGTAAAATATGGGCAATTCAATCAGAACATACACAAAAAAAGAATGTGTAATGTACCTAATGGGAATGTTCGGTCAAAACTTGATCTACAACATTGTTGCAACAGGTCTTTACTTCTATTTCCAGAATGTTATATGCCTTCCGGCTATGGCACTCGGCTGGATTATGACCATTGCAAGAATTTGGGACGCTATCAATGACCCAATGATGGGTACTATTGTTGACAGAACAAGAAGTAAATGGGGTAAGTGCAGACCTTACTTGATAATCTTCCCCGGAATCATAGGTTTAATTACAATTTTAACATTCATCAACGGTAACTATGCAGAGGCAAGCAGTGCCGCTCAGAAAGCTCTTATAGTAGGCTGGGCAGGTGTTTCTTATATTGCTTGGGGTATGGCGTTTACTGTATGCGATATTCCGCTTTGGGGAATTACCTCTCTTATGACTGATGATGACAGCGACAGAAGCAAACTTCTCGGTCTTGCTCGTATAGTTGCAGGTATCGGCGGTATCGGCGTACTTGTTGTTCAGATTGCTCAGGCAGCAAGCGGTATCTTCAAAAACCAGGGAATGGATGTTTCAAAAGCTAATCAGTACGGCTTTATTTTCACAGTTGTAATAATGACTGTTATAGCAACCGCTTTCTTCGAGCTTGCAGGTATCGGAACAAGAGAAAAGGTTAAGCAGTCAGAAAAGAAATACGGCTTTAAAGAGAATTTCCAGATTATGTTCAGAAATAAGCCTTTCAGACAGATACTTATTTCAGGCATGTTGAGAAGCCCCATTCAGCTTCTTATGATTGTTGCTATGACACTTGTTACATATTACTATGCAAACGGCAACATTATGAACATACTTAAATATAATGAAGATGGCTCTTTTGCAGGTATTGATGTTAAGATTTTGATTGGTCTCGGCAGTGTTGCTGTAGGCTTGTTTGCAGGTCAGTTCATAGCAATGGCTATCACTCCGTTGCTCACAAAGAAATTTGAAAAGAAAAATCTTTACAATTTCTATTCTATCGCAGGCGCAGTTCCGTTCGCTCTTATCTTTGTTTTCTACAAAGTTTCAGGCGGCGACCTTACTTCAACTGTATGGTCAATCGTTATCGGTGTTTGCATGCTCTTCGCAAGCGCATCTTTCGGCGGTATAAATGTACTTCAGTCTGTAATGATTGCTGACTGTGTTGACTATGAGGAATATACAAACGGCGTTCGTACAGACGGCGTATTCTTCTCAGGACAGAGCTTTATCACAAAGATTTCAGCAGGTCTTGCAACAATTATTTCATCAGCAGTTTACGCTCTTGTTGGATACAGCGGTGCAAATGTTGATAAGCTCAATAAAGCTATTGAAGACGGAGCAAGCTTCATTACTTATGACGGCGGTTCAGGCGCAGGTAAATATGCTGCTGCAATGTTCTTCCTTATCTCAATTCCGCCCGCAATCGGTATGCTTCTTTCAGCTATTCCGACATGGAAATATGCTCTTACGGATAAAGAGCATACAAGAATCCTCGGCGAGCTTGTTAAAAAGCGTAACGAAAGCGCAGAAGAGATTACAGAAGCTTAAAATATATATAAATGGCATAAATTAAAGGAAGCAGTCATTGACTGCTTCCTTTTTTTAGTGTTGTATTGAAATTTATTTTTTTCTTGCCTTAAAAGCAGGGAATATAACGGGCGCTTCTTCTTTTGCGTGTTTTATCTCTCTCAAAAGCATATACCTTAAATCCATTCGTACATTTGCATATTTTGGATTTTTTACGAGATTTCTTTTTTCATTCGGGTCATTTTCAATGTCGTATAAATAATCTTCAAAATATGCTTTGCTGTTAGAATGAAGATAACCAACAGGGGAGATATCTTTTACCGAATACATATATTTTTCGGTTCTTATTGCTCTTGCGCATTGGCTTTCGCTTATCTGAATGAATACATTTTTGCGTTTTAGTTTCGGATTGTCAATCTGCTTTGTGAGGTCATATCCTGCGTACTCAGGCGGAATTTTTATTCCTGCCATTGAAAGAAGCGTCGGCGGCAGGTCAATTAAACTCGTCAGGCGTTTTTCTTTTCTTCCTCCCTCGAATCCTCCGCCTTTGATAATAAGCGGTGTGTGTATACTGCTTTCGTGGCAGCTTCTTTTGTATTCAAGGTTTCTTGTTTTAAAATGACAGCCATGGTCGCTCGTGTAAATTATTATAGTGTTATCATATATTCCAAGTTCTTTAAGCTTGTCAACAAGCCTGCCAACATTATAATCAAGTCTGTTTATTGCCGATATGTAATCGGGGTACATCTCCCTGTAATTACCCTCAAGAAAAGTTAAATCATCGGGCAGGGGGTAGTCTTTGTATTTGTCTATCGTTTCCTTGTAGCCCTCAAAACAGTTTCTGTCGTTTTGCTGATGAGGTTCAAGCTGGCTTACAAACATAAAAAACGGTTTTGTTTTGTCGCATTTATCAAGATATTCAAGCGCAAAATCATTTATGCAGTCAGCACGGTAGCCTTTAAAATCTATCTGATTGCCGTCACCGTCAAATACATAGCCGTCATATCCGTGGGAAGTAAATTCAAGGCAGTCCGCCGCTCTCCAGTACTGATACTGTCCCTGTCTGTCTTTCGGAACAGCGGTTTTTTCACAGTGAACGCCGATTCCGGGAAAGCGGTCTGAGCCGAGGTGCCATTTTCCTATGTATGCCGTTTGCCATCCTGCTTCATTAAAGTATTGTGCAAGCGGCTTTATATCCCTCGGAAGGGCTATTCCATTGCAGTAACAGCCCGTCTGAGTAGCGTACATACCCGATTGCAAGCAGGACCTTGCAGGCCCGCACACGGGCTGACAGGTAAAGTTGTTTTCAAACTGAACGCCCTCGCTTGCAAGCTGGGTCAGATTAGGTGTTAACTCATCTGTAATCGTATCCCATCTCTGTTGGTCGGAAAAGTAAAAAATAATATTTTTCATATTAAATACCGCCTGTTATTTTTCAATATATAATGTTTGTGTCGGAAATGCAAAATCTGTATCGTTAGCGTCTATAATTTCCTTTATTGCAAAATTAATTTCTTCAAGCACCTCGTAATAATCTTCAATTTTTGTTACAAAAACATAGCATCTTATTTGAAGATTTACCGATGAATCGTCATACTCAACAAAACGAACTCTAATAGATTGATTGTCTACTTTTTCGTTTGCCTCAAGGTAACTCCTTATTTCACCTTCGCATTTTTTGAGCGTTTCGCAGGTGGTTGAGTAAAGTAAACCTATTTTAAATTCAACAAGTCTTTTTGTCAGCTTAGCATAGTTAGTTATAAGGTCGTCGGAAAGTTTGGTGTTCGGTACTACGATAACGGTATCGTCAAGCTTTCTGATTCTTGTTGAGCGGATTGTAATGTCCTCAACTGTGCCTGAAAAGTCTGCTGTTTCAATAAAATCGCCAACATCAAACGGCTTGTCAAACATAATTACAAAGCCCGATATAAGGCTTTTGAGCGAGTCCTGCGCGGCGAGGGATACTGCAAGTCCGCCAACACCGAGACCTGTTATCAGTCCGCTGATATTGTAACCAAATTCGGATAGAATCATTACTACCGCTATGCAGACGGTCAATATTCTCAAAACATTTGCAATGAATTTTACGGCAATATTATTTATCTGCTGGTTGGGGTTCTTTTCGCTTAAAATATCAACAAGATTTTCCGAAATAAAGTTTATAATGCACCAGCACGCAATAAGAATTGAAATGATTTTGAATGCGCCGTTTATATATGGCATTGCGCTTGAAATGAAATTATGCTTGTACTGAAAAATAAGTACGCCAAAATATGCACCAAGCACTATGAAATAAGAAGAAATAGGTTTCATAAGGCTATCTGCGAAACCTTTTCTGCGCTGAGGATTTTTAATGAAAATCATTTTTCCTATTATTGAAAGAATTATTTTCGCCAATTTTTTTCTGAAAATCAAAAATACTAAAAAGACAATAACGGCAAGTATTATGCCGAGATAGCTTTGTATAACGGAAACAAAGTTGTCAAACATAAAATAGCTCCTTTTTCAATTATTCGTTTTCTGGCATAACGCAGTAAAAATTGCTTTCCCACGCAGGAATGTAAGCGGAATGCCTGAAATATATTTTGTAATTTTTATTGTATTCAAGAATTTTTTCACAAAGTTCAAACATATCGCTGTTTCGGTGATAAGCGCATATGTATAGCTTTGGTGAATATGCTTTAATCGTTTTTTCGCACCCCTCAAGAGCTTTCAATTCAGAGCCCTCTATATCCATTTTAATAAGGGTGACTTTTTCTTTGACAATGCTGTCTATATCGCTCACGGCAACAGGCGTTCCGCTTGAAGAAAGTTTGCTGTTGCGCCCCGCCTTGCCCTCAAAAATAAGGGTGTCTTTTTTATTCCACGCTCCCATATTGTAAAGCTCTACGCCTTGCATACCCTCTGTATTGCGTGTCAGCTTTTTGAAATTTTTAGCGTCAGGCTCAAGGGCATATATTTTGTTGTATTTGCCGCCCGTAAATCCCGTGAATTCTCTAATTGTATCGCCGTCATACGCTCCTGCGTCAACAATAGTTTCATTGTCTGTCAGCTTCAGAATTTCGGAATAGATTTTGTTTTTATCGTATTCGTTGCATTTGTAAAGGTAATCAACTTTACCGCTTATTTTAAATGATATAACATTTTGATATACTCTTTTGCTCTCTTCATCAGCAAGAAGATTGTAAATATTTTCAAATCTTTTCCTGTTTTTTTCAAAATATTCTCTTGTAAATAGTCCGCCGCCGGCAACAGGAATGTCAGGGGCAAAAACGGTGTGTTCTTTGTTTATGTTTTCAATTCTGTCAAGCACTTCTTTAATGTGAGTTGCAAAAGCCAAAACCACATTAAAATCATCGTATTTTTCGCACACTTCGCTGTATTTGAGAACTTTATATCCCAAGAAAGAATGACCGCGTACAAATTCATCACTTGCGAAAATGTCGGCAACGGATATTCCGTTTTCATCAAGTATTTTTAATATTCTTTCCGCCGCGTTTCCCATTCCGTAAACCACAACGGGTTTTTCGCTTTTTTTTAGTGTTTCCCAAACATCTGTTTCGTTTATTTCAAGTTTCATAAATACTTCCGTCTAATCTTATTTAGTTCAATTATAGACTTAATAAAGTCTTAAATCAAGGTACTTTACAAATACTTTAAAAAATATTATAATATGAGAATAATTATATGTATATATACGCTTATAAATATATTTTTACGGAGGGATATGCCTCTATGGTAGGCAGTTTTTTTAAAAAATTTAAAAGAAATTCAACTCAAGAGGAAATCAAACAGCTTGTAGATGAGGATGAAGAGGTAGGCGAACTTAAAGCCTCGCAGAGAATTATGATAAATAATATCTTCCTGTTTGACGATACAAACGCAGGAGATATTATGACTCACCGCACAGATATTGATGCGGTTGACGATACTGCAAGCCTTGAAGATGTTGCCGCTCTTTCTATTCAAAAGGGATTTTCAAGAATACCTGTTTATCATGAGGACATAGATAATATTATAGGCGTAGTTTATGTTAAAGACCTCCTCAAATTTATTGGTGTGTCAGTGGGCGCAAATGAAAATCTGCAAGATTATGTCAGAGAGCCGCTTTTCGTGCCCGAAACGCTCACCTGCGGCAGACTGTTTAAGCAGATGACTGAAACAAGAATACAGCTTGCCATTGTTGTTGATGAATACGGCGGCACGGCTGGCCTTGTCACTATGGAAGATATTGTTGAGTGTATTGTTGGCAGTATTCAGGATGAATATGACGAGGAAGAAAAGCTAGTTGAAAAGATAGATGATAAAACTTATCTGTTTGACGGCTCTGCAGATATTGACGATGTTTCCGCAGTGCTTAAAATAGAGATTCCGCAGGGCGATTACGATACCGTTGCAGGCTTTGTAATAAACAGACTTGGCTATCTTCCGCATGACGGTGAGGATGAACAGCCCTCAGTTGATTTTGACGGCGTAAAGTTTACCGTTACAAAAGTGGTGGACAGGCGTATAGAATATATTAAGGCAGAGATTGATTAATGGCAGAACAAACCATAACATTTGACGCAATGGAGCAGGCGGCTAGCCTTTTCGGAGCGTTTGACGAAAATATTAGACTTATTGAAAACGAGTTTTCCGTTTCTATTATCAGCAGGGGTTCTAACCTCAAAATAGTGGGAGACGATGAAAATGTTGCCCTCGCTTCAAGGGCTGTTAAGAGCCTTTTAGGGCTTATTGACAGGGGCGAAACGCTCACTGAGCAGAATATCAGATATGCGCTCAGCCTTGTTAAAGAGGGAAACGATGATAAACTCCCGTCAATGGCATCGGACACCGTGTGCATTACCGCAAAGGGTAAACCTGTTAAGGCAAAAACACTCGGTCAGAAAAAATACTGCGAGGCTATAAGGAAAAATACGATTACTTTCGGCATCGGCCCTGCAGGCACGGGAAAAACTTATCTTGCTGTTGCGGCGGCTGTAACTGCTTTTCGCTCAAAAGAGGTAACTAAAATCATCCTTACAAGACCCGCAGTTGAAGCAGGCGAAAAGCTCGGCTTTCTTCCCGGTGACTTGCAGACTAAAGTAGACCCGTATTTAAGACCGCTTTATGACGCTCTTTTCGATATGCTTGGAGCGGAGAATTTCCAAAAGTATCAGGAGAGAGGTTCAATAGAGGTTGCGCCGCTTGCATATATGAGAGGGCGCACGCTTGATGACAGCTTTATAATTCTTGACGAAGCGCAGAATACTACGCCCGAGCAGATGAAAATGTTTCTCACAAGGCTTGGTTTCAATTCAAAAATGGTTGTCACGGGCGATATTACTCAGATAGACTTGCCAACGGGTAAAAAATCAGGGCTTAAAAAAGTTTTGCGTATTCTTAAAAATGTTGACGATATTGAAATTTGCAAATTTACGCAGAAAGATGTGGTTCGCCACAGACTTGTTCAGGAAATAATTAACGCTTACGAAAAATATGAAAGTGAGGAGAGAAAACAGTAATGGACAGGGTAAAGGTTATAATTTCAAACTCACAGAAAAAAGTTAAAATTCCAACGGGTATAAGACTTCTTATACGCCGTTGTTGTCACGCCGTTCTCGAACTTGAAAATTTCGAGGGCTCGGCGGAAATTTCCGTTCGTTTCGTTGATAATGAGCAGATCAGAAAGCTCAACCATACATATCGTAATATTGACAGGGAAACAGATGTTTTGTCTTTTCCTCTCGGCGAAAACGGCGAATATGATGTAAATCACGATACGGGAGCAAAAATGCTCGGCGATATTGTTATCTCAATGGAAAAAGCGGTTGAGCAAGCACAGCTTTATAATCATCCGCTTCAGAGAGAAATAGGATTTCTCACTGTTCATTCAATGCTTCATCTTCTCGGCTATGACCATGAGGACGGCGGTATTGAGGCTGTTCGTATGAGAGAAAAAGAAGAAACCGTGCTTACTCAGATAGGCTGGAAGAGAGATAACAGCTATTATATGGGAGACGAAGAATGACAAAATCCGCTTTTATTGCGATAGTCGGTAAACCGAATGTCGGCAAATCATCACTCCTCAACAGGCTTCTCGGCGCCAAGGTGGCAATCGTATCTTCAAAGCCGCAGACAACGAGAACAAAAATTATGGGCGTTTTAACTCTTGATGAGACTCAGCTTGTATTTACTGATACTCCTGGTTTTCACAAGCCACATAATAAGCTCGGTGAATTTATGAATAACGCTGTGGGCGACAGTATAGGCGGAACAGACGCCGTTTTGTTTGTAACAGAGCCTAAGGGCGAACTTAATGATAAAGAACTTGAACTTATAAAGAAGTTTAAACAGGAAAAGCTCCCCGTAATTCTTGCCATAAACAAGATAGATATGCTCAAAGATAAAAAAGAACTTTTTGAGCGCATAACATATCTTGCCGGCTTTTATGATTTTGCGGCAGTTGTACCCGTTTCCGCTACTGAGGGAGACGGTATGGACGGACTTATAGACGAGCTTAAATCCCTTGCGGTTGAGAGCGTTCACTTTTTCCCTGACGATACGCTTACAGACCAGCCTGAGAGAGTACTTGCGGCTGAAATTATAAGAGAAAAAATACTTCGACTTATGGATAAAGAAGTGCCACACGGCATAGCCGTTGCGGTTGAAAAAATGCGCGAGCGTCAGGATAAGGAAATACTTGATATCGACGCCGTTATTTACTGCGAGCGTGAAACTCATAAGGGAATGGTTATAGGCAAGGGAGGAGCAATGCTCAAAAAAATATCTACCTTTGCAAGGCAGGACCTTGAAAGCTTTTTCAGCATAAAAGTAAATCTTCATACTTGGGTAAAAGTTAAAGAGGGCTGGAGAAACAAAGAGGGTCTTATTCACAATTTCGGGCTCGATTAAAAATTTTATTTTGCTTATTTAAGCCGTTTTTTTTCATTTGGCTTAAAATGGCACAAATCATATTACCGCCATAGGATAAAATAAAAAAGGTGGTAATTATGACAGACGAATATTGGCTCAATTTTACAAAAACAGGAAAGATAAGCGATTATCTTGAATATAAGCAACACGAAAATTCTTTAAAGGCAGAATGTAATGAGAATATCCACAAAGGGACTTGTTATAAGGGAACAGACAACAGGGGAGAGTGACCGTTTAGTTACTCTCCTTACTGCTGATTATGGGCTTGTGCGTGCGTTTGTGCGCCGTGCAAAGCAGATGAAAAGCAGAATGAATTCGGCAACATCCCTTTTTGCTTACGGCGATTTTTCCCTTTACCGTTCAAAGGATGCTTTTGTGGTTGACGATGCGGTTGCAACAGAGGTCTTTTTCGGCTTGAGAAAGGATATAGAACGCCTTTCCCTTGCGCAGTATTTTGCACAGCTCGCTTTTGAACTCGGAGCGGAGGAACAGCCGTGCGAGGAGCTTTTAAGGCTCACGCTCAATTCTCTTCATCTGCTTTGTAAAGGTGAAAAAAGTCTTATGCAGATAAAGGCGGTTTTTGAACTTCGTGCAATGTGTCTCGGCGGTTATATGCCGGGAATACTTGCGTGCGACAACTGCGGTACATACGAAACGCCTTTGATGTATTTTGACACGCTTGAGGGTAAGATTTACTGCGAAAACTGCCCCAAGACAGGAGCAATTCCTCTGCCCAAAACAGTTATAACGGCGGTTAGATTTATCTGCCTTACGGAGCCTTCAAAAATTTTCAGCTTTTCTTTAAGCGATGAAAATATGAAACTTCTTTCCGATGTTGCGGAAAAATATATGCTTTCAAGAGTACAGCGCAAGCTGTCCGCTCTTGAATTTTATAAAGGATTAACAGGTTAAAATATGAATAAACATTATGAGGCTTTAGAGCTTAACAGCGTGCTTTCAATGCTTGCGCAGGAGGCGACCTGCGAGGACGCAAAAGAAATGGCGCTTTCGCTTTGCCCTGTTTCGGATATAAACGAAGCCGAACTTCTTTTGGCGCAGACTGAGGACGCTTTTTCTCTGCTTGCAAGATTCGGTGCACCGTCCTTTTCAGGGCTTGAAAATGTAAATAACGCATTGCAGAGAGCTGCGGCTGGCGGTGAGCTCAATACTTCGGAACTCCTCAAAATAGGTGGCACGCTTAGGGCTGTACGCTCGCTTTACGAGTGGTACGGTCATTGCAGCGGCGTTAGAACAAATCTTGATTTCTTTTTTGACGGCATTACTGTCAACAAATATCTTGAAACTAAAATTTTTACAGCTATTGTTTCCGAAGATGAAATTTCCGATAAGGCGTCTGATGAGCTTTATGAAATCAGGCGTAAAAAGAGGGCAAAATCAAATTCAATAAGAGAAAAACTCGATTCTATAATTCACAGCGTTCACTATCAAAAATTCTTGCAGGAATGTATTGTAACGCAGAGAAACGGCAGATATGTTGTGCCTGTTAAAGCGGAGCACAGAGCAGATGTGCAGGGACTTGTTCACGATATGTCATCTTCAGGCGCAACGGTATTTATCGAGCCTGTTTCGGTAGTTGACGCTAATAACGAAATAAAAATACTTGAAAGCAGAGAGCGTGAAGAGATTAGGCGCATACTTTTTGAGCTTGCTTCTGAAGCAGGCAGTTTTGCGGAAAGTATTATAAGCTCCTACAACAGCGCTGTTCATTTAAATCTTATTTTTGCAAAGGCTCACCTTGCTTATAAAATGAAAGCAAGCAAGCCCATTTTAAATGATAACGGCATTATAAATCTTAAAAAAGCACGCCATCCGCTGATAAATCCTAAAACGGTAGTGCCAACTAATATCCGTCTCGGACAGGACTTTGATACGCTTGTTATTACGGGACCGAATACGGGCGGTAAAACCGTTTCGATAAAAACAATAGGTTTGCTGACGCTTATGGTTGCGTGCGGACTTCTCATTCCTGCCGCAGACCAGTCTGAAATCGCTGTTTTTGACAATGTGCTTGTAGATGTCGGCGATGAGCAAAGTATACAGCAGAGTTTGTCTACATTCTCTTCTCATATGGTTAACATCATTGAGATTATGAAAGAAGCAGGCGAAAATTCGCTTGTACTTATAGATGAGCTTGGTGCAGGCACAGACCCTGTTGAGGGTGCGGCGCTTGCCGTTGCAATTATTGAAAACCTCCGCTCAAAGGGTGCAAAAATCGCCGCAACAACACATTATGCGGAACTTAAAGCATATGCGCTTGAAACATACGGCGTAACAAACGGCTGTTGTGAGTTTGATGTTGAAACACTCAGACCCACATATAATCTTCTTATAGGCGTGCCAGGCAGGTCAAACGCTTTTGCAATATCCGAGCATCTTGGAATGGATAAAGCGGTTGTTGAAGAGGCGAGAAGCATTGTTTCAAGCGAAAACAGGTCTTTTGAAGCCGTGCTTGAGAATCTTGAAACGGCAAGGCTTGAACTTGAAAAAGAAAAAGAAAATGCACAGCGTGCAGTTGAAGCCGCTGAAAAAATGAGAAGAAAGGCGCAGTCTGAAAAGGACAGAATAAAACAGCTTAAAGAAAACGAGCTTGAAAAAGCAAAGAGAGAAGCTGAAAAAATCATTCAGTCCGCAAAAAGGCAAAGCTCCGATTTCCTTTTAAAACTTGAACAGATTAAAAAGGAAACAACTAATACAAACGCAACGGAGGTTGCAAGAAAAACAAGGCGTGAAATCAAAAACAGGCTCGGAGAGATGGAGGATATTGTCAATCCAAGAGAAATTGCCGAAAACTGGGACGATGATTATAAGCTTCCGCGCCCTGTTAAAAAGGGAGACGCCGTTATTATCAGAGGTATAGGCGAGGGCGAAGTGCTTGAGGTAAGTAAAGATAAAGTACTTGTCCAGTCAGGTATGCTTAAAACAAGAGTTAAAATGGGTGACCTTATGCTGACAAAGAAAAAGGAAAAACCGCAGGCACCCGTTCAGCGTATGGTTTACAGAACAACTTCAAGAGCAGACTCCGATGTGACAACTGAGATTGATTTAAGAGGTCAGATGGTTGACGAAGCTCTTTCAAATCTTATGCTGTTTATTGACAAGTGCGTTTTGAATAATATTCCCGAAATCCGTATTATACACGGCAAAGGCACGGGGGCGCTCAGAAGTGCAGTTACAGACGAATTGCGCCATCATCCTAATATCTGTCTCTTATACACATCTCCGAGCCCACGAGACCGAGGCTGATCTCGT
>UQFL01000044.1 GCA_900540305.1 uncultured Oscillospiraceae bacterium
AATAAAGGAATTAAAGAGAAAACAGATCGACTTTAGGTAGATTTTGAAAAAACAAAGAAAATCTTTTTAATATATTTAAGGATAACGGTAACACATTTTTTTGGAAAATGCTTTGATTTTTCATATAGAAATACTGTTGAAGAGTTTAGACAAGAGTGTCTCAAAAACAGCTAGAAGTGTCTGAAAAATTCCAAAATCTATATTAAAGACGATATGATATTTAGAATACGAAATAGATTTTTTGCAATAATTATAAAAGCACAATGTATAATTTACATTGTGCTTTTTTTATGCTTATATTAATTGTTGCTTTTCTTCCAGTTCTTATCAAATCCAGGATTGACGGCATAGAAGTTTTTGCTGTCCATTTTATCTGTCAACAGTCTCAATGCTTCACCTCATCATCAATCTTGTAAAAAATACCGACCGATAACTCAAAAAAATCAATAAATATAAACATCAACAACTTTATCCCAAATGTCTTTTAAGTATTCCTCGTCAATCTTAGCGTTATTCATAAAATCTTCAGCGCTTGTAAATTCAGAGGGATCACAGCAAAATTTGCAAAATGATATTAAAGTCTTTCCGTTTTTTTTAATGAGTAGGTTACAGAATATTCTTCACCTTTGTAAGTGAATTCAATTTCATTGCCGATGTTTATCCATTCTTTAAATTGTTCAAAATTATTCATCTGCTTTTCCTCGCTTTCCGTTCCTCCAGATATGCTTATGCGGAACATTTGGATGTTCTTTAGGATTACCGTGATCTGTATAATCAGTATCTTTGAATTTATGAATTTGATACTAAATAGATAATAAAATCCTTTCGCTTGCCCGCAACAACTACCCGTTCAACTTCTTCATCCCAAAACGGGAGCAGATAGTTTTCATATCTGTTTTCAATTTTCAGTCTTTCTAAAGAGTTGTTTTTGAAAAAAAACTCATAATTTTTTATCACAAAAACATATTTGTCCGCAGGTAATTCATCCATATCTGTCATAAAATCATATTCTGTATGATTGTCTTTTTTCCAGCCTTCGGGAATATCACTGAATCCGAAAACTTCCCACAATCTGTCAAAATACTGCGCATATGTTTTTATTCCGGCGCCGTCCATAACGATATATTTTGTATCAGGATACTTGTATAATATCTTCTTTTTTTCAAATTCTTCCTTAGTCATTCTGTATAATCTGTTCATTTCATACCCACAAAAACATCATCGATTATATCCTTAAGCAACTTGCCGTAAAATTTTTGCTTTTTCTCCATTTCCGCATAGTTTTTGTATTCTGAGGTTATGCCGTTATGCAAAACAAGGATATGTTCCGAATCGCCGCTTATTTCATATTGCATATTATCAAGCGAGAGAACAACTTTCTGCCCCTTATCGACGGCGGCTTTTATTTCTTTTACTGTATTGGGCTCAATTTTCAATTTATGTCCAAGTTCGCATACAGTATGGTAACATTCTTCACAGAGCCATATTCTGCCATCTGTTGAACAGTAACCTTGTTTCTCGCTTCCGGGATAATCATAAAAGCTTAATTTTTTTGCATCAATTAAGCAATGATGGTGATCACCTTTTGTAACAGCAACTTTTTTAAATATTCTCTTTGTAATCCAATTACCTTCATTATATGTTTGATAGCAATCTTCAATCCAGTCTAACTTGTTGTTCATAGTTGCATCCTCCAATTTGAAATAACTTTTTGCTCCAGGTGTTATCAGGAAATATTCTGTATTCATTATCAATATCGCGCCTAAAATAATCCCAGTGCGGTCCGATAGGATCCGGATGATCCATATCCCAGTGAAACGACTCACCGGTTTTTTTATTAAACCAGTTACCGATATTTTTCTTAATATCCGGATTTCCTCGCCATTCAAAATCTTTTCCGGGCGCTTTGTTTTCATATCCCGGAAAAGGCGGCATATCCGTATTTTCATCAAACTCGTGTTCCGGATTTGCGGAATTTCTTCCTAACGCCGAGCCGCCTCCCTTTTGAGCGGGTGTGATAAAACCGTAAAACTTTTTTATGTAAAAGCCTTTATCAAGGTGGTTTGTTTCGGCATAATCAACTTCGATTATAGTGCCTTTCATATCGTCAAAAGGCTTTCCGTAGCAGATGATCTTTTCTGGCTTTATGCGCCGGCGCATCTCGTTGTAGCCGAGCATGAAATGCGATTTTTCATTCTTTACGCCGAGTGTTGAAACTGCAACGACACAACCCTTTTCAATGCCGTCAAAACAAAAATTAAAACTTTCAAGGTTTCCCCAGCGCACTGTCGGTATGACTGTTATGCCGTTTTGCTGCAAATACGCGCCTGTCCAACGGTTGCGAAAACAGTTGTAGAGTTGAAGTGCAACAGGCATTTCCGTATACATACTGAAATCCGGCGATAAAACAGCGTTGAATTCTTTCAAACGCTCTATTTTATCATTTGGATTTTTGTAGATACTTTCAAAGCGGTAATCATCAAGGAAAAAGTGTACCGTTTTGCCTGTTTCATTGCTTTGATTAATCTTATCATAACCTATCAGCGCAAAATCTTCAAGCCGCACCTCCTGTTTCCTGATGAGCGGAACGGAAAACATTCCAACACCGCTAAACTGATTGCGCAGAAACGAAGGCTCGCTTCTGTATTCATAACTTGTAATTTGAATCACTCCTGTCCGAATTTTGTAAAAGCCAAATTTAAAATGCCTTTCACTTATAGCCGGAAAAGAGGATTCTTATACAGCATTTTAACTATATTTTTTATATTTTAATTTGAATTTTTTATAATCCGTACTGAAATCGTGACCGTAAATAATATGAATTTAAAATTATAAAAGTTATGCCGGAATTAAGATATAAGATATAAGGAATACGCATATAAAAGGAAAAATTTTATTTTAGGCCGCAGATGTTCCGATTAAGGTACATCTGTTTTTTTATAATCAGTATGTGGATGGAAAGGGGAGAGCATTGTGATTTATTTTGAAAAAGAATTAAATGTACCTTTGTGTTTCAGCGTTGTTGAAAAAACACAAGAGCGCAGTATATATAACGCAGACGATCTTTTGAAATTTAAATATCTTCGCAAATATTCAAAAATCGAAAGAACAGGCGGCAGTCTGATTTTATATAAAAAAACCGTGCGCTGCCCGAACTGCGGCAGGGAATATGCTGCGCCGCACAGGTTTAGATATAATTTAAATGAAAGTACCAAATATTTAAAGATGCAGATGAAAGACCTGATCGAGCCTCAGATGCGCCTGTTGTTGAATGAGGATAAAAGTATTATTCTTCAGGATGATGTGGATGACGGCGTTTTTTGCATATGCGCCCGCTGCGGTACGGAAACCCAAATCGGCAATGACTTGATAAGAATTAAAATCGAAAGCACGGAGTCCGAAATTATCGTTTCAAGATTATTAAACCGCCTACAGGATCTAATGAATTGCCAATGGGCTGATGAGATCGACCTTGATTCAGTTTTGGGCATAACGGAAAATATTTGTTTTGATTTTTCTTCAGGCAATACGCAGATCTGTATCAAAGATAATAACGGTCAGATCGTTATATCTGAAAATATTGAAAATACAAAAGTTGACCTTGAAAATGATACCCTGATAAAACTTATTAACGAAAACCGAGTTGTAAAAAGAAATCTGCGCCGTGCGGTTGAAACGGCAACGGGCAGAAAAATGCCTTTTTCCTGCACTGAACTTAATATGGAATATTTCGTTTTGTTTACAAGATTTCAGGGCTTTAACAGGGGATTTTATGACGCAGCGCCCTTTTCGGCAGATCCGTTTCGGCTCGATTTCACTTTTGATTCTATCGTTTCACGGCTGAAAACGCCCGAATCGGCAATGCAGGCTCTTAAGGATTCCGCACTGCCTTTTACAAAATCGGTTAAAAGGATATTCGTAAATAATCAGGGGCTGTTTTTCTATATAAAAGATTGCGAATTGCTGTATTCTGTTTTAAATGATATTAATTATTTATCATCTGTTTTAAAATCAGATTGCATTTATACAATACTGCTGATTTTACATAAAAGCCCGCAAGCGATAGAATTTATCAAAGCGCTGTTTGAAGCAAAAGGTATCGGCTTTATGTGTAAATTTTTTTCTTTGCCTTTTTATGACCATTTTCAGATCGCTTGCTGCTACAGCGCTTTACTGCCGGAATATAAATCGATCGTGCGGTCTTCTTTAAAAAAATACACTTATGAGGATTTTATGCGTGTTAATTATTTTAGTATGCTTAAAATATCCTATCCCTGTTCAGATATAATCAGCCGCATTCCGGAAAAAACGGTAAACGGTTTTTCCTTCAAATGGTTCAGCAATCTGCACAGTTGCTGGCGCGCAGGTGAAAAACTTCAAAATTGTTTGGCAGACTGGGATAAGACCCGCGGCGCGGTGGCAGGTATGTTTCACTCAACGGCGTTGATCGCCGCTTTGGAAATACGGTCGCATTATAAAGGCGGCTATGAAATTGCTCAGGCTTATGAAAAGGGAAATGCGGATATTGAAAAAGATTCCGCTGTATATTCCGCCATCGTCCGCTGGTGTGAAATGTTTAATGTGAAATATAAAAGATTTTTTAGAATCCGTTAAAGATATGCGTATACCTTGCGAACCGTTTAATATGAAAATAACAGTAATGAATAAAAGCACTGCCGTCAGAAAGAGTTTTTCGGCAACCTCAGGCAGTAAAGTGCTTATATCAATACGAACACCGGGAGATGAAAAGGCAGAGTTTGATGATGAAAATAAATCTATAAAAGATGTGCTGTATCTTGCTTTTTATGATGTCAGTTTTGAAAATTCGGATATTTACGCCGGTTATGCGGGCATGACAGCCGAGGATGCGCAAAAAGTGAAGGACTTTGTTTTAAAATGGAAAGATGAAGTGCGGGAATTGTGGATTCATTGCGATGCGGGCATTTCAAGAAGTGCCGGCATCGCGGCAGGCATACTTAAAGCCTTCGGCAAAGATGATTCGGAATTGTTCAAAACTCTGCTCCCAAATTCACTATGCTATAAGAGAATCCTCTGCGCATTTCTGGATCAAAATAAAATTCAATTTGCTAAATAAAAAAGCGCCCTGATATTAGTGAACACATCATTCACAATATCAGAGTGCTTTTTATAGGATTAAACAGTGAGAAACAGGTATTTAAATATGTTGCGCTGTTTTTTCGCTTTTGAATTTTCCAAATTGCAGTCCGCCAGATTTAAAATGCAATACTCCTGCCATTCGAATTTACTTTCTTTTACCCCTTCGAGCGTAATAGACGTTTTATGTCTTAAATCATTATCATTTTTATTATTTTTATTGTTTTTATTATCTTTGTTATCTTCATACCAATTTAATTTATCTGTTTTTTTAATATCCGATCCATCGCCAATTAAAAATGCATTATGTTTAGTACAATCATCATCTTCATTTTCTGGTTCTGGAAGTCTTGAATATTTCCAATAATAGTTTTCATTTGTCAGGAATATCGCGCAGCCGCCTATGCATTTAAAAGATTTCAGATTGCCTCTGGTTGTGTTTTTTGTTAATTTATTAATTCTTTCAATATCCCAAAGGAAGTCATAACAACCCGTGTCGCACGCGCTGTGTTCGGTAAGGCTGATAAAAAAGTTGCCTTTGTTGTATTCTAATTTATCAGTCTTGTATTTTAGTTCAATAGCAATATACTGCATGTTCTTATTATCTAATATAACAATATCCGTATAACACCGTTTTGTTTTTCCGGTACACTCATATGTATAATCATTCGTATATGCTTCCAAATAGATTTTCAAGTCTTCATTTTCGGCAATTTCCTTTTCCAATCTCATTGCAAGAACATGCTGAAATTGCGCCTCGCTCTGAAAAATCAATTTGCTTTTTCCCATATCTTTAATAATGCTTTTTACTTTTTCAAAGTTGTTTTTTGAAAAATCCGTTAATTCAATCATATCCATTCTCCTTTAATTACAATTCTGTTTTAATAGTATCACTATTCGGCTCTGCTTTCAATGTAAAGCAAATCCTTTATGCGCAAAGATATTATATAATAGCCGGTGAGTAAATTTTATCTCATTATAATAAAAAATTGTATAAAAACGGACTGAATTCCTTTTCAAAAACGATTATAGCGCGCAGGGTGATGTCCTATAAAGTGCACATAACCTGCGGTATAATCAAATCACAAAATGAAAAGGAGAAAATTTTATGAAAACAAACGCTTTTGACAAAATTATCGGTTACGAAAATATTAAAGAAGAACTCATGCAGATCACGGATGTGCTTACAAATCCAGATGTATATTCCAAACTCGGCGTTGCTCCGCCGGCGGGGTTATTGCTGCACGGCGAGCCGGGACTCGGCAAAACGCTTATGGCGCAATGCCTCATCAACGCCTGCGGCAGATATACCGTTACCTGCCGTAAAGATAAGCCGGACGGCGATTTCACAAAGCATATTAAAGACTGTTTTAAAAAGGCGGCGGAAAACGCCCCGTCCATATTGCTGCTTGATGATCTGGATAAGTTCTCAAACAGTGATGACAGGCGCCGAGATACAGAGGAATATGTTACGGTGCAGTCCTGCATAGATGAAATTAAAGGCAGAAATATTTTTGTTCTTGCAACCGTAAATGATATCAACAAACTGCCCCAATCTTTATGCCGCGCAGGGCGGTTTGATCGGATTATTAAAATAGAACCGCCAACGGGTGAAGACGCTGCGAAAATAATAGAATATTACCTCAGCAAAAAGAAATTCCATGTGGAACCCGACCCGAAGTTTATTGGAGATGTGCTTAACGGCTGTTCCTGCGCAAAACTTGAAACCGTTATAAATGAAGCTGGTATCTATGCCGGGGCGGAGCGTTCGGATCTGATCACGACGGAGCATTTCGTGCGTGCCTGTATGTATGTCGTGTTTGATGTGCATGAAAACTGCTTTTCCGCCAATATGGATCTGTGCAAAAATTTAAATAACGCAAACAGCCGCTCAGCTCAGGTGATTTACCACGAGGCCGGTCACGCAGTTCTTTCCGAGATCCTGAATCCGGGCAGTGTAACAATTGTTTCCCTTCTCGGAGGCAGAAACGGAGTAGGCGGACTGACTGTTTGCTCGGATCTGAACAGTGAAGACGCAGATCCATTTAATCTTAAAATACAGCACATCATTTCCGGGCTCGGCGGAATGGCAGGCGTGGAATGCAAATTCGGAATTGCTAATTGCGGTGCAAGCGAGGATCTGGATATCGTTTACCGACGGATGTATGGTCTGATCAGAAGTGATTGTGTATGGGGATTGTCAAATCATTCAAAAGGCTTTGACGATTCAGAGCATAAAAAGCATCAGCTTGAAGTAATTGCCTCTGCGCAGGTAGAAAAATATTATCATAAAGCAAAAGAGATCATCACACAGAATAAGGAATTGTTTGAGGCAATTGCCCACGTCCTTGCCGAAAAAGTAACCATCACAAAAATAGATATTCAAAAAATTAAAAAACGCCTTGCCGGTCAAACGGCAGCATAAAACAACACCCCCGCAGTGTAAATCTGCGGGGATTTGTTTTAAGATTTTATTTACTTATTTCTTGAAAACTTTGTATCCGGCAAGTTCAAGGTCAAGGCCTAATTTATACCAGTCCGATTTGCTCATGTTTTTGGCTTCACTTGCGGATAAAACAAACGGCATTTTGTCCGGGTCGAGTCCTGCAAGTTCCTGATCTTGGCGCATCAGCCGGTAATCGCTTTTCGTCATGATCGGGTTTCCGTTTTTATCCACTTTATTGGAATACGCCGCCGATGTTCCCATAAATAATGACATTGCTAGCAGCCCGATAAAGATAACAGGGGAAAGCAGGATCAATTTCCAAACGGGGATGCCGCACTGACCTAACTGCGGATCATAGAAGATTCCGTAAAGCATAAAGATGAACGGGCTGAAAGCACATAGACCGCACAGGGCTTTCAACACACTGCCCGGCAAAGTGAAACATTTCCTGCCGTCGCTTAGCCGCGGTGTTTTAACTTTCATCTGAGTAAGCAGAATAAATACCATAGGAATGTCAATTACAAATGCTGTAATGTGTCCCCAGGCTGAAACGGTGGATGGTTCGCAAGTTTGCTGCAGGATAAAGAAAAAGAGAAAATAGAGGATCGGCACAAGCACAAATCTGGAAAATTTTTTGAGCCAAAATCTGTTATAATCCTCTTTGATCTTTTTGTCCTGCTCGGCGGATTCAATGATCCTTTCCTTAAGGTTATTCAGTTTTTCATCAGTCATAATCAGACCTCCTTCGGATTTTCTTTTCCTATAACCGTTTCAGAATCTGAATTTGGTCCGCATTTTGAAAAAAACACCGCTGTATTAAACAGCGGTGTTACAAATATATAATCTCAAGAATGTGTTGCGAGCACAAAGCAATTAAAACGCGATAATATGACAATTCTTAGTTTGTTAAACAAATAAACAATGTAAAAATTTGCTGTAATTTTCTGCATTATATCCGCATCTTGCCGAAGGGTGCCTCATCCCATAAAAATCAACTTTTTTATTCAGCAGCACATTAGTATATTTATGTGCTGCATCCGGTAAATAAACACAGTGACTTATCCAATCTCTTTTACTTTTAACTTTTAAAGTTCCATCGTCAAAATTTTTTTGCCTTTCGTTCGATTTTAAAGATTCAGAAAAAGACGGCAGTGAATTATACACTAATCTGCTGAAAACTAAAACCATATCAATATTTTTTTCATTAATAAATTTGAATAAGTTGTCATTATAGAGTACTCTGTTATCTCTAGCTAAATTTTTTGCTGTAGAAGTTTTAATTTCACACAGATCTTCAATATAGTTCCCAAAGTATACTTTGTTCCAAAACATTTCAAATTCCATTTCTGTGCAGCTGAATTTTGCGCCGCAGGATTTTGCTACTTTGTGAAAAAAATGAAATGCGTCGTTTGTTGGGCATCTTTTCATATGTTGAATAACTCCTGCTGTAGTAAAATCACCATTTCCGTCCTTTGAATGATGTGATTCTCCTAAAATCAATATTTTTTTGGATTGTTTATCAGCATCTACACCTTCATACACACCCTTATACATAATTTTATCTCCTTGTTTTAATCCTTTATAATACTTTAACATATATCATCCAACTTTTCCAGAATCTTCACCATGGCAAGCGTGTCCAGACGGCAATAGGCAAGCAGATTTTTGCGTATCTGAGCCACTTCCTCCGGCGGGCGTTTTTCAAGCCCGTCAAATGCCGCCATTGCTTCGCCCCCGTTGTGTATTCCGTCAAGATTATGATAATTCAGTTCCGGGTCGTTCGGGCACATTGCAGGCAGAACATATTTTATGGAATACGAGCCTTCAAAAGCCCGGTCATAATAATATTTCTTTTCGAACGGCACCATCAGGTCTTTGATGTTTTCGTAAATATTCATCAGGTGCGGCGCAAGATCGGCAAATTCCTCGGCAAGCGATTTTATGATCATTTTTTCAAACTTCATATTGTAAGCGAGGGTGCAAACATCACGCGGTATGTCTTCGCATAGTTTTTCAGCGAGCGATCGGCGCGGGTCCGTGCCTTCTTTTGCCAGAAATTCGCGGTGTTCCGGTTCTGCGCCTTTGCAGTCTTGGATGTGCAGTGAGTACTGAAACGGTATCTGCATATAAGGTTTTGTGCCGTCAAATTTCGGTATGGCAGGCTGAAAGGTTTCAAAGTCAAGAAAATACAAAGGATAAGAGAATTCGTCAAGGCATTCTTTTATCTTCTTTTTATTTATTTTCGGAGGTTTTTCATAATATTCGGCCTCTACCTGTAATTGCTGGTTTACGCTTAAGCGTGCGCCGCTCTTGATAACATCCTCAAAACTTACGATTCCGCTATCAAACAGATCGTATTTTCGTTTTCCCTTCATGTTTGAGCGTATATCAAAAACATTCGGGTGAGGCAGATTCCTGCGGCAGTAATCTGTATAAGCGCAGTTATACGGTTTATCGCAGTGCAAGCCAAGGATGGTTTCCGGCTCCATATCATCAGCCACTGCCATGAATTTTCTTATATTATCAATGTTTGTTCTAACATATTCCTGTTTACTTAAAACAATGTCCGTGCAGTCTTCAATGCTAAAAAGTCTGCCGAGTTCCAGTCTGCCCCGGCGCACATACTCAGAGTTCAGATGCATATTGTAAATCCCGGTTATGCTGAGCCCCGATTTTTTTAAAACATAATACTGAAACGCCATATCCTCTATGTAAACCGGCGTAATATGCGTTGAACTTTTCACTTCAATTATATCCCAACCATATGGATTCTTGTGCAGGATATCGACACTGCAAAACAGATCGTCCCACATAAAACTCGCTTCCGCAATATTCTTTGCGCCGCTGTAAGTGTATTTTTCCGTATCCTCGATCATCTGTTTTTTGTCAAAACTGAAATCCACCAAGGCATATTCGCCGAAATAGGAGCGCGCAAGATTTCCTACTTCGGTTCCCGTTTCAAATATAGTTTCCAGATTGTCGTTGCAAACGGCTTTGTCCGGCATGAACTTGTCCATCCAAAGCATCTTTGGGCATTGCAATGCCCTTATGTATTGTGATTTGCTCAGTTTCATTTGTTATTCCTCGCTGTACTTATCCACCGCGCGGGCAAGGTCTCCTTTTATCTCATCAACAAGACTTTGCGGTGATAATACCTTTACTTGCAGTGCGTACTGAAATGCCCAGAGTCTCATATCCTTCTCGTTTACTTTTGCTGTAACGGTTATTTTATCTTTTGTCTCATTGGTGAATTTAACATCATCACCAAAATAATCAAGGATGTCGCTTATGATGAATTTCTCTGCAACAAACTGCGTCACAACGCTCTTTCCGTCAAACATATAGATATGCTCGCTCATGTGCTTTGAAAGGTCAAGCCCGTGCTCAATGCCATGCACTTTGCTCTTCGGTTTTACCGGCGTGTCAAGCAGTTCGATATCCATGATCCTGTCTACTCTGTAGTTGGATAGATTATCATACTTGTCATAATTGCACACAAGATAATATCTGCCGTTCGTGGCCACGATCTGATACGGGTTTATGATGTATTCCCGGATTTTGCCGTCACTGCTTTTTTGCGGGTGCAGTTTTTTATCCGCACCGTAAAGCCCGTAGTGAAATTTTACCTGCTTTTCCTTGCTTATTGCCTCGTCAAGTATATCAATCGTGTAAAACAACTGCTTGTTTTCGGGCTTGTTTTTCGGCAGCATTTTAATGTGCTTGACCTTCGCCTCAAAGTATTTGTTTGAAAGCCCCTCCAATTTTTCAATCAGTTCCTTACACTGACTGTAGGGGATATGCTTTGAAAACAGCAGGCTGTCGATCAAAAGGCGAAGTTCGGCGTCGGAAAAATCACGCTCAAGGTAAAAATCGGATAAAATCACATTTTCCTCAAGCTCCCCCGTATTTCTGTTTGGCGTCATTCTTATGGATTCGCTGTATTCAATAGGGTAACCGAAATCGATCAGGTTCATCAGGTTGCGCTTTACCGATTTCCTGTCCACCGTCATCATGTATTCGTCTTTTAGAATGTCAACGATCTCTTTTTGCGAAAGCCGGTGATCCTCGTCCGTGTATTTTTTCAGAATATCAAGAATGTTGATGATCAGCATCTTCTTTGGCTGTTTGGTATACATATCCTCACCTCTAATTTATTTTACATCTTATACTCGGATTTTACAATGCTTTATGTGACATTTTTGGCTCATCGCTTTATGAACATGATCTTTTAGTATTAATCATTTGGCGCAATATCTATTTTTTTGTTTATTTCATCAAGTTCTTTCTCACATTTTTTAATTGCTTCAGCGTATTTTGAATCTGATCTGTGATTCAAGGCGCTGGTAATTATCAATATCGCTTTTTATTTCATATCCCGTTAAACAGTCAGTAACGCCCATAACATCGCATATTGCTCCGCCTATGTTTTCTCCTGGTATATCCTTATCTCTCGGCTTGTCGTTTTTAAATATGAAATCAGTATTTTTCTGATCTTTTTGTCATCCATACTTTACAACTCCTTCGCGAACATTATATAAAAACGCATGCACATAAAACAGCGCGTGCGTCATCGTGTCAAAAAGGGATTGTTCTGCTTAAAACATTCCCTATCATGGGGATTGCACTTTGGCACATCGGAAAGGTTTCACTCAATTTGAATTTAGATACCGGATTTTTATTTCAACAGGTATAACAGATGGTATGTGCTGAAAAAGGGATATGGCAGGTTATACGATATTATCAAGCTTGAAAAAAATGGAGGTTGTGATATTATAATGATTGAGTAATACTTTCAAGAAACTAAAAAACAGAGTGTGAAGAAGGAGATTTCAAATGTGTAATAATAAAGTTGTGTGTAAAGAAACGAATTGTTATGTCCCGTTCGAGCCTAAGAAGCAAGATGCGCGCGATCTTAAAGAAGAAATTCGCAAAACCGTTGGTCAGCTGGAAGTGGGCGATAACGAAGTCCTGCTTGCTTCTTACGCAGAGGGCAACCCAAAAAGAAAATATGATTTGGAAAACAGGCTGTTTTATAACATAGGCTCGGGTGCGTTTTCTGATATCTTTTGTACTTACCCGAAGGAAGCAGCATTCGTGGCAGCTTCTAAGCCAAATAATGGGCAATATATCTACAAGTATAAGGTCGTTAGCGAAGAAGAAGTAAAGGAGTATCTGGAAGGAAAAACGCTAATAGTAAAATGGCAGGATATTCCAATCGGACCCAAACAAGGCAGAGACGATAAACCAGATCGGTATTATGAAGCAATTAGGAGGGAAACAGATTCAATAAAGATCATGATAGATGATCCTAAACCGGATCATATCCTCGATAGAGCACCTTTTGGAATTAAAATCGAACTGACTGTTCCCGGCTCAAATAAACGATTACGCCCACAACCTGCTTCGGTTATGAAACCGCTTTTGGACGGCGTGATCTGTGCTTTTCATGGAGAAGATGGAGAAAAGACAAAAGAGGCAGTTAAGAAAAGATTTGGGTTGGAAAAAAATAATAACGAACTCTTTGAGGCAAGCAAACTGAATATTTTCGGAAACCATAATTATCTTACGAAAAGCAATCGCTGGAACCCGGAAGATGACAGATTACAGTTTGGCTGGATCATTGTAAATAGTAGTGAGGGCGAGAAGTATAAGATGAGCGGAAGCATCTATAAGTGGTAATTTTGCTCCGGTAACTCAAAAAATAAAAAGGTCGGCACAGGAATAATTCCTGCATCGGCCTTTTATTAATGCCTTAAGACAGTTGAACGAAGAGAGACAAAGAACCACCCTATATGCGGGCGCGCAAAGAAAGTCATATAAAAAGATTGGCTGTTTACTGATTAAAATTTTTATGGCTTTCCGATTCTATTGTGTGGTTAAACATTTAACATGCTTGATTTTTGATCATCTATAAAGATCGCCATAATATCCATTTTTTAATATATTTTCATATTTATCAGGAAGTATTGGCATATCGCCATATTTACTGCGAAATTCCAGCATAGAAACATTATTGCTTGCAATATGATCAATTATGCTTTTGTACTCTTCGGCAAAATAAAATTCATGTGTGCTTGCCAGCATACGAATACAGCCGTTTCTGACAGCCGTGTATTTACATAGGAGCTGATCCGCTTTGATATTTGGCATTTTCTGATAAAGGCCGGATAAATGTTCTAACCATGTATTCGCTTCATCTGTGTTCTCCAGAAAACTATCAAAAATAACTTTTTTATAATATTCGCGCGATGGCTTTGCAGCAAAATATTCAAAATTGTCTGCTCTGTTAAATGGCATAATTTTAGAACGCCGGGCTCCATGTTTTAACTTTTTGCCTTTATGATATTCTTGCCCTTGGTGCTTCCTGCGGCGCGGATAAGACAGACTGCCGATAAACCAAAATTTGATGCTCGCCATAAGAAGCCAATAATCATATTGCGGATGGTCGTGCCCAAACGCAAGGCACGCAACAAGATTTTCATTGAGATCTGCTTTCTCAAGCTGAACGTAAAGTTCTTCTCTCGAAACGATGATCTGATTGTAATGCCGGTGATAAAAATATCCGCTTCGGAACGGCGCTTTTTGCGTTCGTAGTTTTGAATATCTGCAAAATTCTTTTTCATTTCTGCCCGCTCCAATTTGTATCAAGATAACAGCGATAGTGAGCAGTATATTCATAGTGTATTTCAGATTCGCAGGTAATTCCAAAAAAAGTTTTGATCTTTGGTAAGAATTCTTCTGTGATGTTCGGATTAAGATAAATATGCACAGAACCGTCTTGCCTTATATGTACCCTCCCTCTGGGATAATAATTATAAGGTTTATTACAGCCTTTCGGGCAAACCTCTCTCCGCAGATTTTTATGAGTATAAGTAACCTTTGATTTTGCAAGTGCGCGCGGATATTTTCCCTCTTTATACACAAAAGCATACAGTTTTCCGTCTATGATCCAAAAAACACCGCGCTTAGGAGCATTTGTTTCACGCATATGCCTCCCTCCTTTTCGCTAACAGAATAGCAAACAGGATGGAACAAAAAAGTCATATGTGAATTATTACTGGACAGGCGCATAATATTTGCGCAGGATCAAGCAAGATAAAACAGGTTTACAAGAGCGAAAAACAATACGATGACTCCAAAAAACGTCAGGCGGAAAGAATGATTATATGTTAAATGAAAGTAAAATAATAGCAGCCATCAATGCAAACACGGATAAAAAGAGAGGGGTGATATAGAAAAATATAAGACCGTGGTATTATGCCACGCAGAATTACAAAGCCGAATAATGCGCCTTGCCTTTGCAACATGAAATTGAGCGTGATAAGCGGCTTATAAAGCATCCCTGAAAATGGAGAAAAATACAGCCGTAGGAAACGGTTAGGATTTATTATCTTGCGTAAGCGGCAGTGTTTCCAAACTGAGGAACGCTGCCGCTTTTGCCTCTTTAAAAAAGAAATTATTTCATTTATTTTTGTTGTTTGCGTTGAGCCCGCGATTGTCAAAAGACGGGTTGAACGCATAGAAATTCTTGCTGTCCATCTTGTCTGTCAGAAGCCTCAGCGCTTCGCCAAAAAGGTTGTATGATACCTATGTCTTTTGAGGTTATGCGTATTTTTGAAGATGCTGGGTTTAAATTAAAAGAACTTATTATAAAAGAACAGCATAATTGCTGTCTCTTATACACATCTCCGAGCCCACGAGACCGAGGCTGATCTCGT
>UQFL01000045.1 GCA_900540305.1 uncultured Oscillospiraceae bacterium
GAGATCAGCCTCGGTCTCGTGGGCTCGGAGATGTGTATAAGAGACAGTAATAATTTAGATTATTGTTAAAATGTTTTTTGCTCGGAGATTATAATATGAAAATAATTTTTGCCTCTGATTCGTTTAAAGGCACTATGACATCACAAAGAATTTCACAGCTGTTAGACGATGCTGTCTCAAAAGTTTTCCCCGACGCTATTACCGATTCCGTCTGTGTGGCTGACGGCGGTGAGGGGACAATGGAAATTATTGCAAATGAGCTTGGCGGAAAATTAAAAAAGCTGACCGTAAAAGGCCCTTTGTTTGAAGATATAGAAGCACGGTATGCCGTTTTGCCTGAAAATAAGGCAGTTATAGAAATGGCAGAGGCTTCGGGTTTGCCGTTAGTTCCTGACGATAAGAAAAATCCGCTTTATACAACAACCTTTGGCACAGGGCAGTTGATTAAAGACGCGCTTGATAACGGTGCAAGGCACATTACGATTTCCGTGGGTGGAAGCGCAACTAATGATGGCGGTATTGGCGCTCTTTCTGCTCTCGGTTTTCAGTTTCTTAATTGTAACGGAAAAATTCTTAAAGGCACGGGTGAAAGCCTTGAAAAAATCTGCGCAGTAGATTTAAGCCGTGTTCATCCTGCCATTAAGGAAACAACATTTGAAGTGATGTGCGATGTAACAAACCCTTTGCTCGGAAAAACGGGTGCGTCATATGTTTTTTCGCCTCAAAAGGGTGCTGATGAAAAAACAGTACTTCGCCTTGATAAAGGTATGGAAAATTTTGCTGATGTTACGGCAAAAGCCTTGAATGTTGATTACAGAGATATTCAAGGTGTAGGAGCGGCAGGAGGACTTGCTTTCGGTTTAAAGTCATATTTAGGTGCAGAGCTTAAATCAGGAATTAATACTGTTTTAGATTTGCTAGATTTTGACAGCCGCATAAAAGGCGCAGACCTTGTAATTACGGGAGAGGGCAGAATGGATTCTCAGTCCGTAAACGGAAAAGTGGTGTCGGGTGTAGGTTTAAGATGCAAAAAATATAATATTCCCGCCGTTGCGATAACAGGCGGAGTTCTGCCCGGCTATGAAAAAATATTTGACTGTGGTATTGCGTCTGTTATGCCCACGGTAAATATCAGTATGCCCCTTGAAGAAGCTATGAGCAGAAGCGAGGAGTTATATCTTGATGCGGCTATAAGATTGCTGAAACTTATCAAATGCGCAATGGATATAGGTAGGAGATAAGCTGTCTATTAACTGAAAAAAGTATGTGTCTGTAAAAGGTGCTTTAAAATATGAGAAAAACAAGGTTTTGTTTGTATTATGCCTGCTGTTTAAACTGAAGGTTATAAAGTTCTTTATACATACCGTCTTTATTTATCAGTTCATCGTGTCTGCCCTGTTCAATAACAGCGCCGTTTGAAATAACGGCTATTTCATCCGCGTTTTTAATAGTTGAAAGTCTGTGGGCAACTACAATCGTTGTTCTGCCTTTGCAAAGCTCGTCAAGCGAATTTTGTATCAAGATTTCCGTTGTGTTGTCAAGGGCGGATGTAGCTTCGTCAAGAATAAGAATAGGCGGGTTTTTAAGAAATACTCTTGCAATGCTCAGTCTTTGCTTCTGACCGCCTGAAAGTCTTACGCCTCTTTCACCTATTACGGTGTCATATCCGTGCGGCATATCCATAATGGCGTCATGAATATTTGCACGCTTAGCCGCTTCAATAACTTCATCGTCTGTTGCGTCAAGTTTGCCGTACATAATGTTTTCTTTAATGCTTGCGTTAAACAGATAAACATCCTGCTGAACAATGCCGATATTGCGCCTGAGCGATTCCATTGTAACTGAATGTATTTCTTTTCCGTCAATCAAAATTTCTCCGTCTTCAACATTGTAGAAACGGGGGATAAGGTGGCAGATTGTTGTTTTGCCCCCTCCGCTTGGACCTACAAGGGCAAATGTTTTTCCTTTTTTGATTTTCAAGTTAATGTTTCTCAAAACATCTTTGTCATCGCCGTAACCGTATGTCACATTTTTTAGTTCAATGTCACCGTTTACTTTGCCGATGTCTTTTGCTCCCTCGCAGTCTTTTTCAGGCTCTTGGTCGAGAATTTCAGTGAATCTTTCAAAGCCCGTAACACCGTTTTGATACTGTTCCATAAATTCAATAAGGGTTTTAACGGGAGAAATGAATATGTTTACGGAAACTATAAATGCGGTGTAGTCGCCGAAATTGATTTTACCTGAATAAAGGAAAAGTCCGCCTGCAAGTAAAACAACAACATTAAAAACATCTGTAATGAATGTTGTTGACGAGTGAAACTGACCCATTGCCTTATAGGCTTCACGCCTTGAGTTGACAAAATCTTTATTGCCAATTTCAAATTTTTCTTCTTCGTTTTTAGAGTTCGTAAAAGCTTTAGTAACCCTGATTCCCGAAATACTGCTTTCAAGGGCGGCGTTGATTAACGCAATAGCCTCTCTGCTTTTTTTAAACGCCGTTTTCATTTTCTTCCTCAGCGCTGCGGAAATTACAAGCAGAAAAGGAACACAGAGGAAAACTATAAGCGTCAGCGAAATGTTAATTGACGCAAGGTATACAAATGAAGTGATGATGGTTAATGTTGATATTATGATGTTTTCGGGGCCGTGGTGCGCAAGTTCGCTTACCTCAAACAAATCGTTTGTCATTCTTGACATGATTTTACCCGTTTCATGGTCGTCATAAAATTTATACGGCAGTTTTTGCAAATGGCAAAACATATCACGGCGCATTTGAGCCTGCATTTTGACGCCCATAACATGACCCTGATATTGAATAAAATAGTTAAGACCCATTCTGATAAGATAAAGGGCGATTAATGCCACGGAAGATATTATTATCAGTTTGTACTCTTTATCGGGTATGAATTGGTTGAGCATCTGTCTTGTAATAATCGGATAAAAGATACCGATAACGGAAACTAAAAAAGATGCGCCCATATCAAGTGAGAATATAAGCTTGTGGGGTTTGTAATATGAAATAAATCGCTTAAACATATGAATTTCTCCAAATCTTAAAGTATAAAGATTATAACAGATAGAGGATTATATTTAAAGTGTTCCTATTCATAAACTTGAAAGCTTTTAATTCAATGTTTGCTGGTGTTATAAGTATTTCGGCTTTATTGACAAACATAAAATATAAAAGTATAATTACTTTTAACACCCTGTGTTAAAAGTTTTGGAGGTGTGCTTTTGAAAGAATTTCAAACATTAAAAAAAATAAGGAACAAAAATCTGTCCGATATTCTTCAGGTTCTCAGAAAATACGGAGAATGCAGCCTTGCTCAGCTAACTGAAAATACTGAAGGCGGTCTCACAACCGTAAAAAAATGCGTTAACGAGGCGCTTGAATTAAATATGATAAAAGAAGGGGATATGGCGGATTCAACCGGCGGCAGAAAAGCTAAGCTTTATCTTATAAATCCCGAATATCAGTACTTTTTATTTTTGATTGTTGATAATAATAATTTGATATGCAAAATATATGATTTTTCTTATATTTTCGTAAAAGATTATAAAATTTCATTTGAAATGAACGGCTTTATAGATTGCGTATATGAAGTGGTCGGAAAAGCTAAAGAAGAGTTTAAAATAGGCACTGTTTGCCTTTCTCTGCCGTGTGTAGTTAAAAACGGAATTGTTATGGACTGGTATTATAACAGATCGGCAGAGGGCTTGGATTTGAAAAAATCTTTGCAAGAAAAATTCGGCGTTAATGTCATAGTTCAAAACGATATGAAATTAACCGTCATAGGTGAAAGTGTTCAAAACGGTAAAAGTATTAAAAATATCGCTACTGTTCAGTTCGGTCATAACGGCATAGGCGTTGGAGAAATGGTTAACGGGCAGGTTATTACAGGCAACGCCGGCTTTGCAGGAGAAGTCGGATATACCGATGATTTAAGAAAAAATATTATGGGTATTTCTTTTCCTGCTAAGATAGTGAGAAATATTATCATATACACCAACCCTGAATATATTGTGTTTTATAAATCTGAACGGCAGAATGATTTTGAAAGAATATTTAATTCTGCTGTAAGAAATCTGCCGGACTACGCACTGCCGCAATATAAGGTGTCCGACGATTATTTCGGGAGCATTATAAGAGGATTTATTCTTATGGTTAACAAATGCGGATATTTCAGAATTTCGGAGGGTAAAAATGAACAATATACTGAAAAATAAAACAACAAAAGAAATTCTTGCTTTTTCACTTCTTCCGTTTGGAATGAGCACAATTTATGGTATAATGAGTACTGCGCTTAATCTGTATTTTACGGATGTTTTAGGGCTGTCCCTTGCTATGACGAGCATAGTTTTATCAGTCACTAAAATATGGGACGCTTTTAATGACCCGCTTATGGGCATGATTGTAGACAAAACACATACAAAAATGGGTAAATGCAGACCGTATATTTTTTGGATGTCTATTCCCGTAATCCTTGTAACAGCACTGCTTTTTGCCCCTGTAAATTTTGGGCAAAAGGGTAATTTCATATATGCTATAATTGCTTATCTTATTTATTATACTGTTTATACAGTTCTCGATATTCCGTATCAGGGCTTAACCCCTCTCGTTTTCCCTGAGGATAAAAAGCGTGTAAAGGCTATTTCGTTCAGTAATATAGTAGGTTCGCTTGGTTCTGTTTTACCGTCTCTTCTTTTCTTTACAGTTGCAGGCCTTTGGGGAAGAGAAAACCAAGAGGCTGGCTATTTCGGCTCAGCGCTTATTTTTGCGATAATCGGCGGAATTCCGATGTTTTTCTCTGCATTCGGGTTAAGAGAAAAAATATACATACCTCCGAGAAAAGAAAAATACACAGACGGATTAAAAATTGTATTTAAAGATAAAAAATTCATATGCCTTGCCATTGCGGCGTTCTTTTCTGCTATTGTAAATATGGGCGCAATGTTCCTGCCATATTTTGCTAAGTGGAATTGTGCCGGAGTTATACCGATAGAGGATTTATGCGCTTGGATTTACAATACATTCGGCATTTCAATTCAGCTTACAAGCGAAGGACTTCTCACCCCTCTTCTTCAAATAGGCAGTGGTATTTCCTATATGCTTTCAATGGCACTTGTACCCGTATTTTTAAAGAAAATGGATAAGAAAACACTGTGGATTTGGGTTTCTGTTTTCGGAATTGCGGCTGATATTATCTGCTTTGCCGTTGGAGTGTGGATTATTCCTTATAATACCGTAGCAGGCGCTGTTACATATACAATACTCAGATTTTTCACAAATTTCCCCGTTGGCATTATGACAGTACTTTTGGTGGCAATGTTCTCTAATGTTGTTGATGATATTGAAATGAGAACAGGCAAAAGACTTGAGGGCACAGTATTTTCTTTCAGAAGCCTTATAAATAAAGTAGCTATTGCCATATTCAATGTACTTATGCTTAATATTGTTGACGCTTTTGGTTACAACGCAGATATAATGACAAAGATTACAAATAATCTTTCAAAACCTTTAATCGAGAGCACGACAGTTGCAACGATTATTGACGGAGTGAATTATACAACTCTTTTAAATGTTATCTTCTTTATGCTCACCGCATTCGGTGCAATAGGTCTTTTACTTCAGATAATTCCCATGTTTTTCTATAAATTCGATGAAAAGGCACAGGAAGAAAAGCTCAAGGTTTTCAGAGAGGAAAAGAAAAAGAGAGAAGTTGAGGAGTTAAACGCCTTGGCTGAAAATATATAAAGTGAGGTTAAATTTAAATGAGTGCAAAGAAAAAAATTATAACTGCTGTTTGCGCAGTAGTAGCCGTTGTTGCGGTGATTGGTATTATAGTTTTAACTGTTTTATATTTTTCGGGCAGTAAGTCCCGCATAAATAAAACTGAAATTCAGGAATACCAAACATCAGGAGAAGATTTTAAGGTTGCAGTGATTTCGGATACGCAATTACCTCCTACTGAAGAACTCCTTGCGGAAGATGACACTTATCTTAAAAATTTCAAAAACACGCTCAATGTAATTAAAAATAATGATGTTGATATGATTTTATTTGCGGGCGACATAGGTGATTTGGGAACGAGCTTTGCTTTTCAAACCTATGTTGACGCAATAGATGAGGTTTTCGGTGAAGATAAGCCCATTATACAGACCATAATGGGAAATCACGATTATTGGAGTAAAAATGTATTTACATACAGACCTCACAGAGCGGCGTTTGAGAAAGCATTAGGTACTTCTCCATGGACTCATTTTGTTGTTAACGGTTACCATTTCATAGGGGCTTCACCCGATTCCGGTAGTATGCAGGGCGGATACCAAATAACAGCAGATTGGCTTGATTCAGAACTCCAAAAAGCTGCTGCGGATTCAGACGGAAAGCCGATTTTTGTAATGACTCACAATCAGCCCTTAAATACAAGCTACGGTAGTGAGGATTGGGGCGATAAATATCTCGGAGAGGTGCTTTCAAAATATCCTAATGTTATAGATTTCAGCGGTCATGTGCATTATTCTGTTCTTGATGAGCGCTCTATATGGCAGGGTGAATATACCGTTATAAATACGCAGTCTCTGTCCTATATCGAATTAGAGCAGGGAAAAGAAAACGGAACAATACCGCCCAATGCTGATGCCACTCCTATGGGATACATTATTGATTTCAATGAAGATTCTTTTTCAATTCACAGAATTAATTTTGCTGACGGCAATATGGGTAAAGAGGAAAAGGCGGACAGAGTATGGAGCTTCTCTCTTCCTTATGTGAACGATGGTAAATATTCTTTTGAAAACAGAATGGCTGAAAATAAAGTTCCCGTTATATTGGAAACTGACGTAACTGCAAATATTAACGGTGATAAAATCACGCTTAGTTTCCCTGCGGGATTTGACGATGATTTTGTTCATTCCTATAAGGTTGTTATAGATGATAAAGATACTAAATATTTCTTCAGTGATTTCTATAACGGCATAGACACAATGAGTGAAACAGTTGATTTAGAACTTGATTTGCCTGACAGTGAACAGCATACTTATAGAATTTATGCTGTTGACAGCTGGGGCAAGGAGAGCGAAAACTATGTAACAATAGTAAAATAACGATGATGAGTTTGATTAGGTATCGCTTTAATAAATCTTGCTTAAAATTTAGGCTTTAAAATTCCTTTTACGGAGAAAAACATATGAAAAAAGTATTTGTTGTTTCAAAGACGCATCTTGATTTGGGATTTACAGATTATGCTGAAAATATCAGAAAAAAGTATATTCACCAGTTTATTCCCGATGCCATAAAGCTTGCTGAAAATGTAAACGCAGGCGGTGAAAAACGATTTGTATGGACAACGGGTTCTTGGATTTTAAAAGAAGCGTTGAAAGATAGTTGCAAAGAAGAAAAAGAAAATCTTGTGCGTGCGATTAAAGCAGGAAACATCGTTCCCCACGCGATGCCTTTTACAACTCATACCGAATTGCTTGATTATGATACGCTTGATTACGGAATGTCTATTGTTGATGATATAGACCTGATTAGAGGCAGAAAAACAGTTGCCGCTAAAATGACGGATGTTCCTGGGCATACAATAGGAATAGTCAAGCTTTTGGCACAACACGGAATAAAGCTTTTACATATAGGTGTTAACGGTGCATCGGCAATACCGCAGGTACCCGATTGCTATTTATGGAAAAGCGGAGAATATGAAGTAATAGTTATTTATTCGGGAGATTACGGTGGAGCGTTTAAAAGTGATTTTATGGACGAAATTTTATATTTCGACCATACTCTCGATAATCACGGTGCGCCGTCTCCTGAAAAAATAATAGCAAAGGTGAACAAAATAAAGTCTCAGTTTCCCGATTACGAGGTAGAAGCGTCCACAATGGATGATTTTGCAGATGTTATTTGGGAACATAAAGACAGCCTCCCTGTTTTGGAGAGTGAAATAGGGGACACTTGGATTCACGGCAGCGCATCAGACCCATATAAATCTGCGGCACTCAGAGAATTGATGAGCCTAAAGCACAAGTGGCTGAATGATGGAAGTATGCACAGGAAAAGTGAAGAATATAATGGCTTTTCAGACGCTCTGCTGTGTATAGCCGAGCACACCTGCGGAATGGATGTGAAAAAATATTTCGCCGATTACGAGCACTATTTGAAAGAGGATTTTCAAAAGGCTCGTGCTAACGACATAGTATCACAGAAACACATTTTCCGTGACTTCCCACAAAACTTTTTGGTTGCCGTTAACAGACTGATTGGTAATTATGAAAAAGGTTCATATAAAACAGTTGAGCAAAGCTGGAGTGAGCAGAGAGATTATATTAAAAAGGCGGTTTCCTGTTTAAATAACGAGCACAGGGAGCAGGCTGAAAAGGTTTTAAAATCCCTAATGCCAAAGGAAAAAATGAGCCTTGAGTGTAATTCAGACCCGTTTGAAACAGTTGAGTGCGGAAAGTGGCGTTTTGAACTGAATAAAAACGGCGGAATAGGTTATCTTACCTGCTCAAATGATGAGGTTATACATAAGAATAATGAACCTGTGGCTGAATATTTTTCTTTTTCAAGTGCCGACTATGAATATTGGCTTTCGCATTATTCGAGGAATTTGAAAGAAACCGCTGTTTGGGCAAAAGGGGATTTTGCAAGACCCTTGCTTAAATATGTAAACGGTAAATATCCCATAGGCAGATTTCCGTATTTTGTTGATTCGGCAGAGGCTCGGGATTGCGGCGCTGACGGAAGAAAAATTCTTGTTAATCTCAAATGTGATGAAACTCTTTGCTCACAGCTCGGAGCACCTAGGCTTATACAGATTCTATATTCGATTTCAGAAAAAGGAATTGATATTGATTTATCTTGGTATGGCAAGGACGCAAACAGACTTACGGAAGCTGTTTATATGCACCTGTTTCCGTCCTGTAAGAGTTTAGAATATAAAAAGATTGATGAATTTATTAACCCCAATAATATAGTGTCAATGGGCGGCAGAAACCTTAATGCCGTATTTGAAACGAAGATTAAATGTAAAAACGCAAACTACAAAATAATTAATTTTCATTCACCCATTGTATCTATCGGCAAGGGGAAAATTTTGAAATTCGACAACAAATTTGAAAATGTGAAAAAAGACGGAATCACATATGTCTTATATGACAATGTGTGGGGAACAAATTTCCCGCTTTGGTACGAAGATAACGCACGATTTGCTTTCAGCATCCGTGAAGATGGGGAGTAGCATATGAAATTGAGATATAAAAGAGCGAGAGTATTTCCTCTTTGGGTGAAATTTACAGGCAGAGAACCTAAAGAAAGGTATTACTCTTTAGAAAATGACGCAGTAGTGTGTTCAACGGACAGTATTCAACTGCCGTATTACAATCATATAGAAATGGCAGGCTTTGAAACGTCTGCCATAATCAGCTATAAAATAGATAAAGCAAAGCAGCTTAAGCTTAACAGGTTTTGTGTATTTCCTCAAATAAGGGTTGTACCAAACGAAACAAGCAGCAGCCTTACCTATTGTTTCGATGCAGCGGATATAAAATATGAATCAGAATTATTGACGGATAAAATTATATTTAACGGAATGTTGACTTTCTTTCAGCACGCAGGCAGTTTGAATATTGAACATACAATCTGCTCAGCGTATGACAAGAAAGCTTTAATAGAAAAGATTGTTGTTAAGAACAGTTCTGCTGATACAGCTTGCTTTTATGTTAAAAATAAGCATGGCTATAAAAAAATAAGAAAAGTCTTTTTAGTAGAGAATAAAGAGCAGGAACTTTTCTCAATCGTAAACTGCGGCGGAAAAGTAATAAACGATGAAAAAATATATATTGAGCCGAACGGCACTAAAACCTTATATATTTGCAGCGGCGCTGAAAAGCTTGGCGAAAATCAGATAGAAAAGCAGTTTGAATTAAGAGAGAATTTTATCGGCAGTTTGGGCGGCTGTATGACGATAAACACGCCGGATGAAACAATCAATAAGATGACTGAGTTTTGCAAAATCAGAGTTTCGGAAAGTATTTTTACAACAAAAAACGGGCTGATGCATTCTCCCGGCGGCGGTGGTTATTACGGCGCTTTATGGACTAACGATCAATGCGAATATGCAAATCCGCTTTTTGCATATTTAGGCTATTACGCAGGCAAAAAACAGAGCGTTAACAGTTACAGGCTTTTTTCAAAATACGCAAGCGAAAGTAAAGCCATTCCCACAAGCATTATAGCGTGCGGAGACGGACTGTGGAACGGAGCGGGAGACCGCGGCGACAGTTCAATGTTTCTGTATGGATTATGCCGTTTCCTTTTAAGCACGGGTGACAGGGAAAAATCTTTGGAATTTCTGCCATCAATTACAGCTGCGCAGAAATATGTTCAAAGTAAAATAAATTCAGACGGTGTGGTTGAAAGCGACAGCGATGAGCTTGAAAACCGATTTGAAAGCGGAAAGGCAAACCTCTCCACATCATGTATATCTTATGATGCGTTTATTTCACTGTATTATCTGTATAAAGCGCTTGGTGAGGACGAAAAGGCTGACGATGCGCTTTTAACATCTGAAAAAATAAGAAATAGCATAGAAAGTTATTTTGGTACAGAGGTTGAAGGGTATAATACCTACCGTTACTGCAAAGAAGAAAAACGGCTTCGTTCTTGGATTTGTCTGCCGCTTGTTTCAGGTATAGAAGACAGAAAACAAGAAACGGTAAACGCTCTCTTGAGCGATAAACTTTATACGGGCAAGGGAATGCTCACAAGAAGCGGACAGAAAACATATTGGGACCGCTCGCTTTTGTATTCGCTCAGAGGAATATTCAATGTGGGCAAGGCAAATGAAGCATATTCTTTGCTTTTCGATTATACTAATGAAAGGCTTCTCGGCTTTCATGCTCCGTATCCTGTCGAGGCTTTTCCCGAGGGTAATTCGGCTCAGTTGTCAGCGGAGAGCGCTCTTTATTTGAGAATTTTTACAGAGGGAATTATGGGTTACAGACCCGTTGGCTTCAATTCGTTTGAAATAAAACCGACTCTTCCCGATAATTGGGAATTTTTTGAGATAAAAAACTTTGATTTATGCTCTAAAAATGTTAATATATCAGTAAGAAACGGTGAACATTACACCGTAAAAATCAACAATGAAGAAATTGTTATAAATAAAGGTGACAAGTACACTTTTAAATTTAATTAAGGGGTTAAAAAATGAATTACAAAATTAGGAGAAATCTTCATACTGATTTCAGCATTTTTGAAGAAAACAAGCTTGAAGAAAGAAGTTATTTCATTCCGTTTTCAAGCGAAAAAGCTTTTGAAAATACTGATTACAAAAACGAACGCTATAATTCTGACAGGGTATGTATTCTCAGCGGTGAATGGGATTTTGCTTATTACAGCAAGCTTTCAGAAGTACCCGAAGTATTTGATACGGATGAAATCGCATTTGATAAGGTGAAAGTTCCGAGCACTTGGCAGAGAACGGGTTACGACCAGATAGCGTATATTAATACCCGCTATCCTTTCCCGAAAAATCCGCCCTATATTCCTGATGACGCCCCCGCAGGCGTTTACAGAAAATTTGTGGATATTAAAAATGCCGATAAGCGCAGAATAATTACTTTTTTAGGCGTTGCAGGTGCTCTTTCTCTTTATGTAAACGGAGAGTATGTGGGATATAGCGAAGGCTCTCACAATACGGCGGAGTTTGATATAACTCCTCTTTTGAAAAACGGTAAAAATGAAATCGTTGCTGTTGTATATAAATGGAGCAACGGAACATATCTTGAGTGTCAGGATATGTTCAGAGAAAACGGTATATTCCGTGATGTTTATTTAATCACTCAGGAAGAAAACTATATAAACGATTTTCTTTTCAGACCTTCAAAAAACAGCGACGGTACATATAATCTCTCAATTTCTGTAAGCGGAAAGTTTTCGGATGACTGCCGTGTCGAGGTTTATTCTCAGGGTCTTTTCAACTGCGTTTTGGAAAACGATATGCAGACACCGTTAAACTCTCTTGAACCCAAAGAATGGACTGCTGAGACGCCGAATCTTTATGAAGTTCATATTCTTCTCAAATCAGGCGATAAAGTTCAGGAAGCTGTAAGAACATATATAGGTTTTAAACATATCAGAATCGACGGCTCCGTTTTCCTTTTCAACGAAAAGCCTATAAAAATGCTTGGTGTAAATCACCATGATACGCATATGACAAACGGCTATGTTATGTCTGTTGATGATTTGGAAAAAGATATTCTCCTTATGAAAGAGTATAACTGTAATGCCGTTCGTACTTCTCACTATCCTCCTGACCCGGTATTCCTCACCATGTGTGATTTTTACGGTTTGTATACAGTTGATGAGGCAGATATTGAAACTCACGGATTTTATGCTGTGCCTTATACTACATATAATCCTAACAGACTTAGTAATGACGAAAGCTGGGCTTCTCATTATCTTGACAGGGTAAAGAGAATGTACGGCAGGGACAAAAACCACCCGTGTATTACTATGTGGAGCCTTGGAAACGAGTCAGGCGGCTATAAGTGCCAGGATGTTTGCTATGATTATCTTAAAAAAGTGAACCCCGAAATCCCCGTTCATTATGAAGGGGCAATACGCAGCAGCCGCTGGGCTTATGATGTAGTTTCAAGAATGTATGCAACACCCACTTTGATGAGAAAAATCTTGTCAGGCACTGCGGGCGATAAATATAAGGGCAAGCCGTTTTTCCAATGCGAATATGCTCACGCAATGGGCAACGGCCCCGGCGGACTTGAAGAATATATGCAGCTGTTTTATTCTTCAAAGCAGTTTATGGGCGGCTGTATATGGGAATGGGCAGACCACTGCGTATATGATGAAAACGCTGAATATAAATGGACATACGGCGGCGACCATAACGAGCCGATACACGATGGAAACTTCTGTGTTGACGGCTTGTTCTATCCCGACCGTAGACCTTCAAGCGGTGCTCTTGAAATGAAAGTTTGCTACCGTCCCGTAAGAGCAGCACATATTAAAGACAATATTTTTGAAATATGGAATACAAAATGCTTTACTGATACATCAAATATTAATATTGATTTTGAAATTATCGTAAACGGCGAGAAAAAAGAGCACGGCAAAATAAATACTGTTATCGGCGCAGGAGAAAAAAAGCGCGTGGCAATCAACTCCTCATTGCTGAATAATACAAAAGATGATGTTTTTGTTAATTTCTCTTATACCGCCAAGAACGGCGAGAGCATCGCTGTTGAGCAAATTGCAGTTTCAAAAGCAGAACTTAAGAAGTTCGGTCAAATTTCAAATAATGCCAACATTTCTGTTGTAGGAAACACTATAAGCGTTTACTTTGATAACGGAAAAGCGCTGTTTGATAAAAAGAGCGGTCTTATAAGCTATCAGAAAAACGGATTGGAATTTCTCAATACAAAACCCATTGATAAAGCAAGCGGCTTTGTTCCTCATATTTACAGAGGAATGCTTGACAATGATAAGTATATGGTGATTTTCTGGAAAGCTATCGGGCTTGATACAGCTGTTACCAAAATGGTATCCTGCGATGTTAAAGGCAGCGGTAACGCTAAATATGTAAACACCGTATATGATTTTGTTTCAAGAGGAATGTTTGTTCTTGCAAGGGCTGAGGTTAATTATTTCTTTGACCGTAATGGTAAAATTACGGTGCGTGCGTCCCTTAAAAAGGTAAACCCGCTCACTGATCAGTTACCTCGTTTCGGCGTTCATATTGAACTGAACGATAAATTTGAAAATGTAAAATATTACGGCAGAGGTCCTGAGGAAAACTATTCTGACTTTAAAGAGCATTCACCGGTGGGAATTTACGAAACAACCGTGTCAAAAATGGCTCATAAGTATATTAAGCCGCAGGATTCAGGAAACAGGGGAGAAGTACGCTTTAGTATTCTTACCGACAATAAAGGAGCAGGCTTTAAATTTACCGCCCTTGATAATTATTTCAATTTTAACGCCAACCACTTTACTCTTAATCAGCTTAAAAAGGCAAAGCATATCGAGGATTTGCCGGACTGCGCAACAACCTTTACAACTGTTGACGGATTTGTAAGGGGCACAGGCTCTGGAAGCTGCGGACCCATTCCGTCACCAGAGCATATGATTAACTTTGGCTATTCTAAACCCCTTGAATTCTCATTCGAAGCAGAGCCTTATTTCGGTAAATAATAATTTAACAGTAACTGTATGTAGGAGGTTTTTATATGCTTTTTATTGAATATCCTAAGTGCTCAACCTGCAAAAAAGCTAAAAAATGGCTTGATGAAAACGGTGTTGAGTACACAGACAGGCATATTATTGAAAACAATCCCACTTATGAAGAACTTAAAGAATGGTATGAAAAAAGCGGTTTGCCGCTCAAAAAATTCTTTAATACAAGCGGCATGCTTTATAAATCGCTGAATTTAAAGGAAAAGATGACTACAATGAGCGAGGATGAACAGCTAAAGCTTCTTGCAACTGACGGAATGCTTGTAAAACGCCCGCTGATTGTTTCGGATGATGTTATTCTTACAGGCTTCAGAGAAAAAGAGTGGATTGAAAAACTTAAATAAAATGATAAAAGCGCAATGTGTATCTGCATTGCGCTTTTTATTTTGCTTTTACCTTAATTTTTATAGATTTCTGTATGCAAAGAGTAAATATGAATTGATATGCTAAATACTTGACATTATTAATATCAAATGTGTATAATTCTACCAACTATAATTTATATATTAACTTCGATGGAGAAAAAATGAGATTTAGTTCAAATTTAGATAACGGCAACCTTTATGTTTCAGTAGAAGGCAGACTCGATACTGCAACTTCTCCCGAGTTTCAAAATGAACTTAATTCTGTTACGGGCGGTTCTTTAAATAGCATACATACATTTGTGCTTGATCTTGAAAAGCTTGATTATATTTCATCTGCAGGTCTTAGGGTTATTCTTAAGATTTATAAGGAAATGACAGCGAACGGCGGAAAATTTATAATTAAAAATGTGCGTGATGAAGTTAAATCTGTTTTTGAAGTAACAGGTTTTAACCAGATATTTACCATTGAGTAATATCTGTCTCTTATACACATCTCCGAGCCCACGAGACCGAGGCTGATCTCG
>UQFL01000046.1 GCA_900540305.1 uncultured Oscillospiraceae bacterium
ATATAATAATGTATATCTATTATATATTAAATAATATATATATTACATTATATTCGGAGGTGAGATAAATGCCAATAAGAATTGACGAAGAATTACCTGCAAAACAAAGTCTTGAACTTGAAAATGTATTTGTTATGAGCAACAAGAGAGCTGACACGCAGGACATAAGACCGCTTAACATTATTATACTTAATCTTATGCCCACAAAAATCGTTACCGAAACTCAGCTGCTCAGGCTTCTCTCTAACTCGCCTCTTCAGATTAATGTTGATTTACTTCAGGTTGCAACGCATAAAACCAAGAATACTTCACAAGAACATATGCTGAAGTTTTATAAAACTTTTGATGAGATATGTGAAAACCGATATGACGGTATGATAATTACAGGAGCACCGCTTGCTGATTTCAAATTTGAGGATGTTGATTTCTGGGACGAGCTTAAAATGATATTCGATTGGACGAAAACAAATGTCTACTCCACAATGTATCTCTGCTGGGGCGCATTTGCGGCTTTATATTATAAATACGGAGTAATGCCCAAAACTTTACCTGAAAAGAGATTCGGTGTTTATCCTCATATGAGCCTTGACATTACACACCCGCTTATGAGAGGTCTTGACGATGTTTTCTATGTACCGCATTCAAGAGAATGGGAAATCAGTACCTCTGACATTGCTAAGGTTAAGGATTTACAGATAATTTCTTACAGCGAAGAGGCAGGCGTTCATATTATATCTGATATGGACTGCCGTAATTTCTTCATAACAGGTCACAGCGAATATGACAGAGATACACTTGCTAAAGAGTATTTCAGAGATAAAGAAAAAGGACTTCCGATAAAAAAGCCTGTAAACTATTTTCCAAATGACGACATAAACCTTGTTCCTAAGATGAACTGGAAAAGTGCGGGCAATCTTATTTTTTCAAACTGGCTTAATTATTTTGTTTATCAAAAGACACCTTATGATCTTAATAATCTTTAATGAAAAAGACGAGCTTTGCTCGTCTTTTTTACATTTATACAAAAATTTTCGACATTATTTTAATTTTTGTGGCATATTGACCAATATTTATTTTTGTGTTATAATTAGTTTTTGAAATGTTTATATTATGTCATAATTTGTAATTTAATCTGAGGTGTTAAAAATGAAATATGCACTTGTAACCGGGGCAACTAGTGGTCTGGGTAACGAAGTTGCAAAAGCTCTTTCAAAAAACGGTTGGTTTGTTTTCGCATGCGGCAGAAATCAAGGCGCTCTTGAAGAATTCGACAGCGAATATGTATATCCGATTAGAATGGATGTAACCGACCAAAAAAGCATTGACGAAGCATATGAGGCAGTTTCGGCAAAGGCCGATCATCTTGACGCCATAATCAATTTTTCCGGAGTGCAGGAAATGGCGTCACTCATTGAAGGTGATGTTGAGGTTATTGAAAATGTGCTGAGAGTAAACCTGATGGGAATGGTAAGAGTAAACAAATCTTTTTTCCCCCTTGTACTTAAATGCAACGGCAGAATAATTAACTGCTCATCAGAATGTGGCTGGATGACACCGCAGCCGTTTAACGGTCCTTATACACTTTCAAAATACGCTGTTGAAGCATACAACGATTCACTGAGGCGTGAGCTAATGTTCCTGGATATTCCCGTAATTAAAATCCAGCCCGGCTCATTCAAAACAGCAATGCATGACAAGACAGCAAAATCATTTGACAAATTGATTGAAAACACAAAATATTACAAAGATGTTCTTTCCACAATGAAAGCAGCAATGACCCTTGAATTAAAATGCGCCAATGACCCCAAATACCTTGTAAACGCAGTAATAAAAGCAGTTTCTTCACCACATCCTAAGCAGAAATACAGGGTAAAGAATTCTAAAATGCTTGAGTTTGTGGAAACACTTCATCCTGTAATAGTTGATTCAATGTATAAGAGCATTATGAAGTCAAAGAAGGTTTCTTCTGCCATGAAAAAATTTGCTCAATAACAGTTTTACAATATCATTAAAAGACCCGGTATGCAGTACGCACGCCGGGTTTATTTTATTCTATTTAAGCATGTTGCGAAGCTTTTTTAAAATATCCTTTTCTTTTCTTGAAACCTGAACCTGAGAAACACCGAGCTTTTGCGCCGTTTCGCTTTGTGTTTTTCCGTTGAAATACCGTGAGTTAATTATAAACCGCTCATCTTCAGAAAGTTTCTCCATAACCTGCATAACAGATATTCTGTCAAATATCTCTTCTCTGTTATCAAATGGAATGTCAAGGCTTTCACTTTCGTCCTCACCGAACGAATTAAGAGAAAGCATGGGGTTAATGACATTGAGAATTTCCGCCGTTTCATTAGCGTCACATCCAAGCATTTCAGAAAGCTCGCATACTGTAGGTTCTCTTAGTTCTCTTTTTACAAAGCGGTCACGCAAAGACTGCGCCCTGATTGACTTTTCTTTCAGCGACCTGCTTACTTTTATTGCTCCGCCATCCCTAAACAGTCTTTTGATTTCTCCCATAATAACGGGGACTGCATAGGTTGAAAACTGAAAGCCCTTAGTTTCATCAAAATTATCAACCGCTTTTATAAGCCCGATACATCCTGACTGAAACAAATCTTCATAATCAACCCCTCGCCCTACAAACCTTTTGGCGATGGAATGAACAAGCCCGATATTATTGTTTATCATTTCGTCACGGCGTGAAATCACCATTTAGTTTTTCCCTCAATTTTCTTAGTAAGGGTTACGCTTGTCCCGTTTCCGACTTTTGAACGGACACTGATTTTATCGCAAAAGCTTTCCATTACGGTAAAGCCGAGTCCCGCTCTTTCGCCCTCGCCTGTTGTGAAAAGAGGCGTCATTGCCTGAGACACATTCTCTATACCGCACCCCTTATCTCTTACTGTAATTTTCACGGTTTTATCTTTTATTTTTCCTGTTATGTAAATCTTGCCGTAGCGGTCCTTGTATCCATGCACTATACAATTAGTTACGGCTTCTGACACGGCAGTTTTTAAATCTGCGAGTTCTTCGAGTGTGGGGTCGAGCGGTGTTATAAATGATGAAACTACAACTCTTGCAAAACCCTCGTTTACACTTTTACTGCTGATTACAAGTCTGAATTCATTTTCCATTTTATTTCTCCTTTATTTTCCGTCTTTGATTTCATTTATAATAGCAATTCTGCCAAGTCCGGCAAGCTCCATTATTTTTTTAGTTTGCGGTGTTACATTTCTTATTTCTAAGCTTCCGTGATGACTTTGCATTAGGCGGAATCTTCCCATAACAAGACCAATTCCGCTTGAATCCATAAAAGTAATATTCTTAAAATCAAGAATTAAATGATTTGGCTGCTTGCAGCTTATTTCTATATCAATCTTTTCACGCACCTCAGCAGCCGAATGGTGGTCGAGTTCCCCTGCAAGATAAGCAATCATAAGATTTCCGCTTGACTCGATAGTAACATTCATTTAAATCACTCCAAATGAAAAACCGCCGAAAACGACAAATTTTTCAACTTTATTATTCCCGGATTAATTAAAATAATATCCGCTTTAGTAAATATACCAAAGCGGATATGAATAATTTAGCGAAATATGAAATTGATTTATTAAAATAATTTATTCTTCAAATAACCTCTGACATCTCGCGCAAGATAAAACGAGCCGCACACTAAAAAAAAATCATAGTTTTGAAATGCAATATCAACAGCCTTTTGCGGAGATGGCTCAATTATAACATCAAGGCAATATCTCTCAGCGCAAGCGGCGAGTTCATTAGCATCAAGTGCACGAGGATTTGAGGGAGTTGTTGCGATAATCCGACTGCAATGCGGCGCAATATTTTCAAGATAGCCTTCAAAATTCTTGTCTCTCATCATTCCGATAACAGCAGTAATTTTTCTGTTTTTGGGGAGATAACTTCTCAAGCCATAAGCACCGTTTAGATTATGTGCACCGTCAATCATAACATTAGGAGTTAAAAGTTCCTGCCTTGCAGGAAGAGATACACAATCCTGTACCTTTTCAAGCCCTAGTTCGGAAAGGCAGGCGTTTACAACTGCAAGATTGTTGTCTTTAAAATCCCCGTGCTCTGCAACGCTGATAAGCTGAGCACCTATATTTTTGCAATAATCCTCAAAAAAGTCTGAACATTCCTCATTCGGATAAAGAATGGCTTTGCAACCTTTTTTTATTATACCTGCCTTATGATAAGCAATTTCAGACAAGCTGTTTCCAAGAAAATCTGTATGGTCTACTGCAACCTTAGTTATCACAGAAAGGACAGGAGTGCTTACTACATTCGTTGAATCCTCCCTGCCGCCCATACCGCATTCAACCACAGCATAATCAACCTTTTCATCATAAAAATACTTGTACATAATAGCTGTAAGCAGTTCAAACTCAGTGCAATCATAATCGAAGTATTTTTCAATATAAGATGCCAATACCTCTTTGGGTATACACTCACCATTAAGCTGAATTTGCTCTGTATAATCAGTAACCCACGGAGAACTGAACAGCCCTGTTTTAAGCCCCTGCCTGTTGAGTGCGTCAGCAAGAGTTGCGCTAACTGTGCCTTTTCCGTTAGTGCCTGCAACATGAATAACCTTAATATTATTCTGAGGGTTTCCCATAACGGTCATCAAATTTTCTATACGGGAAAGCCCCGGTTTAATACCGAGGCTTTGTTTTTTGGATATTATTTTTAATGCCTGTGAATAATCCATATTATTTTCCGAGATTTTCTATTGAATTTTTGATGCTCTCAATTTTTTCTGAAAGCTTTTCAGCATCTTCACGGTTTTGAGCAACCACCTTTTCAGGCGCTTTATTTACGAAACCGGGATTGCTGAGTTTTTTGTTAATGAAATCAAGCTTATCCTGTGCAGCGGCAAGTTCTTTTTCAAGGCGTTTTCTTTCTGCCTCAAAATCAACAAGTTCGCCCAAAGGAATATAAATTTTAGCATCGTTTGTAATTATGGTAACTACATTTCCAAGATCATCAAAACTCTCTGCAACTGAAACATCGCTTGCAGATGCAAGGCGTTTGATAAACTCAACGCCTGCGCTGAAAGAAGCTGTATCTGCAGTTTCAACGAATACGCTTGCCTTTTTGCTTGGCGGAATATTCATTTCTGCTCTTCTGTTTCTAATTGCTCTGATTGCTTCCATAATCTTTTCAATCTCAGCTTCTTCTGCGCTGAAATTGAGTTTCTCATCATATTCTACCCATTTGGAAATTATAATTGCCTCTTCATCGTGAGGAAGAGCCTGGTAAATCTCCTCGGTAATAAACGGCATAAACGGGTGAAGCAGCTTTAATATATCAGTGAGAACATATACAAGAACAGCTTTTGCTGTGTCTGCACCCTCGCCGCTTTGAAGTCTGATTTTTGAAATCTCGATATACCAGTCGCAGAATACATCCCAAATAAAGTCATAGAGTTTCTGAATAGCAATACCGAGTTCAAATTTTTCAAGATTTGCGGTTACATCTGCTGCAAGTGTATTAACTTTAGAAATAATCCACTTATCCTCAACTGCAAGATCATTCGGGAGACCGTTATACTCATATCCGTCTCCGAGATACATAAGAACAAATCTTGCGGCGTTCCAGAGTTTATTTGCAAAGTTTCTTGATGCTTTAACTTTATCATCTGAAAAACGCATATCGTTTCCGGGTGAGTTACCTGTTGCAAGAGTAAATCTAAGAGCATCTGCGCCGTACTCATCAATAACCTCAAGCGGGTCAATACCGTTGCCGAGAGATTTACTCATCTTTCTTCCCTGAGCGTCACGAACAAGTCCGTGAATCAAAACGGTATCAAACGGAATATTTCCTGTATGCTCTACTGCTGAAAAAATCATTCTCGCAACCCAGAAGAAAATAATATCATATCCTGTAACAAGAGTATTTGTTGGATAGAAATATTTGAGTTCTTCGGTATTTTCAGGCCAGCCGAGTGTACTGAAAGGCCAAAGCGCTGAACTAAACCAAGTATCAAGAGTATCGGGATCCTGATGAATATGCTCGCTTGAGCACTTGGGGCACTTGTGAACTTCAGTTTTTGAAACTATAACCTCACCGCAATCATCGCAGTAATAAGCAGGGATTCTGTGCCCCCACCAAAGCTGACGGGAAATACACCAGTCCTTGATATTCTCCATCCAGTGATAATAGATTTTATTAAATCTTTCAGGTACAAATTTAACCTTGCCGTCTTTAACAACATCAATTGCAGGCTCAGCAAGAGGAGACATTTTAACAAACCACTGCTTTGAAAGTCTAGGCTCGATTGTATTATGACAACGGTAGCAAGTACCAACATTATGGCTGTAATCCTCAACTTTGATAAGAGCGCCCTCTGCTTCAAGGTCTTTCACGATTTCCTTGCGGCACTCATATCTGTCCATACCGCTGTATTTGCCCCAGCCTTCTGAAATATGGCCGTCGTCAGTCATAACATCAATAATTTCAAGATTATGACGGAGACCTACTTCATAGTCGTTCGGGTCATGAGCGGGTGTAATTTTAACAACGCCCGTACCAAATTCAACATCAACATAATCATCGGCAACAACGGGGATTTCACGATGAACGATAGGAAGAATAAGAGTTTTTCCGATAATATCTTTATATCTTTCATCATTCGGGTTAACGGCAACGGCAGTATCGCCGAGCATTGTTTCGGGTCTTGTAGTTGCAAGCTCAACATATCCGCTTCCGTCCTTGAACGGGTAGCGAAGATGCCAGAAGTGACCTGCCTGATCCTCATATTCAACCTCAGCATCTGAAATTGTTGTGCAGCAATGGGGACACCAGTTTACCATTCTCTTGCCCTGATAAATAAGACCTTTATTATAAAGATTTACAAAAACCTCATTTACTGCTTTTGAACAACCCTCGTCAAGAGTAAATCGCTCTCTGTCCCAGTCGCAGGAAGAGCCCATTTTCTTAAGCTGTTCAATAATTCTTGAGCCGTACTGTTTTTTCCAGTCCCACGCTCTTTCAAGGAATTTTTCTCTTCCGATTTCTTCCTTAGTTACGCCTTCCTTGCGCATCGCCTCAACAATTTTAGCCTCTGTTGCAATCGAAGCGTGGTCTGTACCGGGAAGCCAAAGAGCCTCATATCCCTGCATTCTGCGCCAACGGATAAGAATATCCTGAAGAGTATTATCAAGGGCGTGACCCATATGAAGCTGACCCGTAATATTCGGAGGAGGAATTACTATTGTATAAGGCTTTTTATCCTTATTTACCTCTGCGTGAAAGTATTTATTATCGCACCAGAATTTATATGTGCGGTCCTCAACCTCAGCAGGGTCATACTGCTTTGCAAGTTCTTTTGCCATTTTATCATCTCCAAAACAAATTAAATTGATTATAAAAACAAAAAATGCTTTCGTCTGAAATGAGACGAAAGCATAAATTCCGCGGTACCACTCAAATTGCGCATTACTGCGCCGCTTAAACTCCTTAACGCGGAACACGGGCAGGACTACTTAATTTCACCCAGCCGACTCCAAAGCTACCTTCATTTTCATTGCTTACAGTCTTGCACCACCGACTGCTCTCTGAAAGCAAGCGGAAAATTACTCCTCTTTTTCAAAGTCTTTAAATATTGAGTTTATATTAACAGATAAGAAGAAAATTGTCAAGGAGCGGCTACATAGTAACTCCGTCTTTTAAAACAGCAAATTCAAAATAAGCGTTTACACATTATTTATAATTGTCCTCAACAACTGAAATAATCACGGCATTTCTCAATATAAGCATTAACAATAATTACAGAATGAAAAATCAAACAAAAAAACTCCCGATGCAATCACATCGGGAGCTCCAAATATTCAATTTAACTGTACATTGGACTAACCTCTCATAATTATTTAATCAAGTAAAAGTATTTCCCTTTCATAGGAATCACCCCATATAAATAATTATCTGATAGAATTAGTTACCACATTGGTCTGTTTCCTTTACATTTATATATTTTGGTATGAAGATTAAACCTTCAAGCTTCTGCAGGTAAAGCCGTTATATATGAAATTAAATTTTTTAGACGCCTGAGTATTCTTTATATAGGTTCCTGCGATAACTTATTTATATTACTTCATAAAGCTTGTATCCGCCGTTGCCACTACTTCCGCAATCATCTGTCGATACATTATTCCGTTATTCTACCTGAATACCTTGCAGGCGTTTGTCTGAACAGGTTCTACATCCATGGGACAAAGCCTCCTTTACATAAAATCCGGGAACTTACAGCTGGCGTGGCATTTATATTTTTACTTCTTCTTAAGTAAACTGCCGTTTTTCGTTTCAGCTTTCGCATACTGCATTGAACCATTAACACGGTCTGCCTTTCTGCTTTTGCTTTAGCTACTTCAATGAATCTTTAAAAGTAATTATTCAGAAGTTTTTACCTTGACTTCTCGATAAACTTAAAATCAATTTTACTTTTAAACTTAATTCATCTTCAGCTTTGTGCCACCTCTTAAGTTCAACTTAATAATAGCACGCTTTTTGTTGTTTGTCAATAGTTTTTTTTAACATTTTTATATTTTTTTGTGTCTTTTTTATAAACAAATTATAACATATATTTCTATTGACGAAACGCCTATTTAATATTATAATAAACACTTGAAAGGGGCAAGATAATATGGACAATAACGATATTTACGAACCAGATATTATTTCGGTTACAGATGAAAACGGAAATGAAATACTTTTTGAGCTTCTTGAAAGATATGAGACAGAAGACAATGTTTATGTTGCTATTACAGAATACAGAGATGACGCTGAAGAGATAGTTGAAGCTGATTATGAGGTAATCATTCTCAAGGTTCTTGAAGACAACGGCGAAGAGTATCTTGCTGAAATCGAAGACGAGAACGAGTACGAGCAGGTTTCCGATATTCTTATGGCAAAAATTGAAGAGCAGTATGAGGTTGAGTATTTCGACCCCAACGAGCAATAATGCAAGACGAAATATGATAATATTATATAACAGTCTGTGCATCTCGACAACCGAAGGCTTAAATAACCCGAACAAGTATTTAAAAGGGATTCAGGCTCGCATTACGGGTATGCAGACCTCCCGCTTTATGCGGAAGCTGGGAGCACAAAATAATGCGGATGAAACCCACCCTGCGTAGAGAGCAGGTTATCTTCAGTCTTCGGCGGATGTGCGGATTTGCTTGAAAACAACAGCGGTGATTTAATATCACCGCTGTTTTGTTATTCCATAATAATCTTTGAATCAAAATATTTCTCCTGAAAATTCACTGCAGATGATATTTCGTGTAAAGTGAAGTTCATACCATCAGGTGCAACAACCCATTTATCCTCTATATCATCATTTCTGTGAATTATCGCAACAACAACTCCACTGAATGTGTCAACGGGTTTATCTACTCCAATAATGTAGGCATCCTGTTCTTCCCCGTCTCCTGCAATGAAGCCTTTAATGTAACCATAATTAATAGGATAATATAAATCTTTGTGTTCAGGATGATAACTCCCTAGTGGTCTATCCACGATAACCGTTACTTTATTGCCTATCATAATTATTCACCATTTTCTAAAAGTCAAAGAAAAAAACAAAAGCGGTCAGAAATCTGACCGCTTTCTTACAGTTTAAATTACTCGCCTTTCATTTCAACAAGTTTAGCCTTGCCCTTGAAAGCTTCAACAGAAAGATGAATTGAATCGAAAATTGCCTTTTCGATATCATCGGGAGTACATCCGAGTTCTTTACAATCATCAGTAGGAATGAAGAGGTTCATACCCATGATATCTGCAAGACCTACGGGGTCGATACCTGAATCAACATTTCTCTTAGCATAGTCCTTGCGCATAACAAGACCGAATGCCTGGAATGTCCACTTCGGAACATCAACAATCTTTCTGTCCTCAATTCCGTCCATAGCTCTATAAACTATCTTGAGGAATTTACGCCATGTGTAGTTGTAGCAAGAAATACCGTAAGCACGGAATTTACCCTCGCCTTTTTCAGCAGCAGCATAAGCCTGCTCAGCAGCGCCAACCATAGCTTCACCAACCTGGCGAACTGTAAGCATTGCTGTACCGCCAGCCGGATACATTGTGAACGGCATCTTTTCAAATCTCTGAAGCTGTTCAATAAGAATTACCCAAACGGGCTTACGGCCGGGCTGTGTGCCGAAAATGTAAGGAAGCTCAAGAACACCAACCTGGAAGTTTGCATCTGAATACTTTTCGCAAACCTTTTCCTGATCAATTCTGCTCTTGATGTAGGGATGCTTCTCTGTGAGTTTCATATCAGGACGCTCTTTTGCAAGCCATGCAAAGTAAGAACCGCAAACAACTGCGCCCTTCATTCCTGCCTTTTTAGCAAGAGGGAGATATCTCTCAAGAGGAGCGATATTGTATTTGTAGTAATAATCATAAACAGGTGCAGGGAATTCAACTCTTTCGTCAACGCCTGTAGCGAAAACGAACATATCGTAACCCTTCATCATTTCTACCATTTCGTCATCAGAAAGCTTGTTGGCATCCTGGAAAACAATTTCCATTTCCTTCGGAAGCGGAGCGCCTTCGGGAAGCGGAGGAAGTGCGAGAGTTTTAATCTCATTTCCACGGTCAACAAAAATCTGAGCAGCAGCAGAACCCAAAAGTCCTGTTCCGCCAATCATAAGAACTTTCATTTTATGTACCCCCATAAATTTAATAAAATGTTTATAATATTATAACACTTTAAGCAAAAATGTCAATCCAAAACGACTTAAAATGCTTTATTTTGAAAATTTATTAAATATTTACGCAAATTCTGCGCACTTCTTTTTACAAGAAGTGCGCAGTGTAAAAATCAGACCGGATGAACCTTATTTACAATGTCGTCATGTTTACCGTCTAATCCGTATTTTTTATCTCTTCTCTTCTGGAAGAACTTGATAGCTACCTGATCAAACTGTGCGTATGAAAGAATATCTTCTTCCTGCTCATAATACTCTGCAATCTCGCTCTTGAACTTATCAAGCTCAGGTTTGAGAAGATCAGCAGGACGGCAGTCGATAATCTCATCATCGCCAACAATTTTCTTTCTGAATTCGGGGTCAATTTCGCAGGGAGTTTTACCGTATTTACCTGCAACCATATCCTTGAATTCTTTTGTAACCATCTTGTAGCGTTCGCCGAGAATTACATTGAATACAGACTGAGTACCTACAATCTGTGATGTAGGAGTAACAAGCGGAGGATAACCGCTGTCCTTACGAACTCTCGGTACTTCAGCAAGAACTTCCTCAAGCTTATCTTCCTTGCCAGCCTGCTTAAGCTGGTTGAGAAGGTTTGAAAGCATACCGCCGGGAACCTGATAAAGGAGAGTGTTTGCGTCTACGCCGAGCATCTTGGGATTAAGAAGACCCTCTGCAAGATATTTCTCTCTGAGCGGATTGAAGAAATCACGAATTTCGGTAAGTGCTTTAATGTCAAGGCCTGTATCGTATTCAGTACCCTTGAGAGCGGCAACCATTGATTCCGTTGCAGGGTGAGAAGTACCCATAGCAAGCGGGCTCATAGCTGTATCAATTACATCAACGCCTGCCTCGATACCTTTAAGGTGTACCATTGAAGCAAGACCTGAGGTGTAATGTGAGTGAAGCTGAATCGGAATCTTAACAGTTTCCTTAAGAGCCTTAACAAGGTCGTAAGTGCCGTAAGGAGTAAGAAGACCTGCCATATCCTTGATGCAGATTGAATCTGCACCTGTATTTTCAAGCTGCTTTGCATAATTGCAATAGTAGTCAATATCAAATACAGGACCTGTTGTATAGGAGATAGCCGCCTGAACATGACCGCCGTACTTTTTAGCAGCATTGATAGCAGTTTCAAGGTTTCTTACATCGTTAAGAGCGTCAAATATACGGAGAATGTCTATACCGTTATCGATACTCTTTTTAACAAAATAATCAACGAGGTCATCGGCATAGTGACGGTAGCCGAGCATATTCTGACCTCTGAAAAGCATCTGAAGCTTTGTATTAGGACATCTTTTGCGGATAAGGCGAAGTCTGTCCCACGGGTCTTCATCAAGGAAGCGGAGGCAGGAGTCAAATGTTGCACCGCCCCAGCATTCGAGTGAATAGTACCCGATTTTATCCATTTTCTCGAGAATATCGGCAAACTCGTCCGTTCTCATTCTTGTCGCAATAAGTGACTGATGAGCATCACGAAGGACGGTTTCCGTAATTCCAATTTTCTTTGCCATAATGACACCTCTTAATTCAATGTTACGATAACCTGACCTGCTTCTACGCTGTCTCCCTTGGAAACATTAATTGAAGCAACTGAGCCTGCCTGAGGAGCTACGATTTCGTTTTCCATCTTCATAGCCTCAAGAATGCAGAGAACATCGCCTGCAGCAACAGACGCGCCAACGCTTGTCTTAACATCAAGAATTGTACCGGGCATAGGAGCCTCAACCTTTACTGCGCCTTCTGAACCTGCGGGAGCGGGAGCTGCTGCCTTTTCTGGAGCCGGAGCTGCTGCGGGAGCAGGTGCAGCTGCAGGAGCGGGAGCGGCAGCCGGTGCAGGTGCTGCAACGGGAGCAGCTGCAGGAGCGTTGCCTGCCTCATCAACTGTTACATCATATGCTGTGCCGTTAACTGTAATTGTATATCTTTTCATATTTTAATCCTCCTATTATTTAACAGAATGTTTTCTGGGCAATGTGGTTTCTCTCTTGCCTGCAAGAATATCGAGAGCGGCAACAATTTTAGCTCTTGTTTCAGCAGGAACGAATACATCGTCAACCGCACCGCAAGCGGCAGCAGTAAACGGAGAAGCCATATCCTCTTCGTATTCTTTCTCAAGCGTTTCTCTGCTCTCGCCGTTTGCAAGTCTTTCGTTGAAAAGGAAAGCAACTGCGGCTTTTGTATCAAGCGGAGAAACAACAGATGTGTCCCAAGCGTAAACAAGGTCTGCATTTGAGCCTCTGCCTGCAAGGGTGATATAAGCGGCACCAACTGCCTTGCCTGTGATAACTGAAAGTTTAGGACAAGTTGCAGTTGCGTAAGCTGTTGTAAGCTTTGTAGCCGCAATAAGCATCTGATTTTCTTTTTCTTTAACAAGTCCGTTTGCATTAAGGAATGTTACAATCGGAATATTGAAAGCATCGCAGAATTTAACGAATGCCTCTGCCTTATAAGCACAAGCGGGGCAAAGTTCATTACCGTCAAACGCAACGAAGCCGACAGTAGAGCCCATTACTGAGCCGAGAACTGTTTTTGCATTTTCAGCATATGCTGATTTGATTTCGATAACACTGCCTGAATCAGCAGCAGAAACAATAATATCCATAGCACTTGCGCCTGTATCAGCTGCAAGAGCAGGCTCTTCAAAATCGAAGATGGGAGCAGTTGAAAGATTGTTCTGCGGAAGAAGAGAAATAATGTTTTTAACTGAATCAACCGCACCTGCAAAATCATCGGCAACGATATCGACAGTGCCTTCTTCAGCACACTGCTGAGCTGTAACCTCTGACGGAGCAGTAACATAAAAGTCTGCATCCTTAACTGCTACAACGATATCAGCCATATTTGCTACGAGAGCAGTAGTACCGATAGCAGCGCCCGCAACGATTGAAATCTGCGGAACAACGCCTGAAACAGATGTTGAAGCTTTAAGAATCTCACCGTAAGCATTAAGACCTTCAAAGCCCTCTTTAAGATTCATACCCTTTGAATCATAAATGCCGACAACCGGGCAGCCTGTTTTGCTTGCAAGATTATAGATTTTTTTGATTTTCGCGCACTGAGCAACACTGACAGCGCCGCTGTTGACCGTTACATCCTGTGAAAAAGCATAAACGGGAGCACCGCATACTGTTCCGAAGCCTGCAACAACCTCTATTTCGCCGTCGGCAGACTTAGCGTATGCGTCGATTTCGGTAAAAATGCCGTCATCGAACAACGAGGTAAGTCTTTTACGAGCATCAGTGTCTTTTACTGTAAGTTCACCCACACGAATATCCTCCTTATTATATTTTCGTATGAATATAATTATCCATTCTTTGCTATTTTATCACTTCACACATATAATTACCTGTCTCTTATACACATCTGACGCTGCCGACGATCGCATAAGTGTAGATC
>UQFL01000047.1 GCA_900540305.1 uncultured Oscillospiraceae bacterium
ACTTATGCGATCGTCGGCAGCGTCAGATGTGTATAAGAGACAGATAATAAGTATTGTATAATTTTGACTGAAATGCTATAATACATTATATATTGACTTTTCAACAATTTTTAGAAAATTTGTTTAAAACAGAGGAGTTTTTAATGGAAACATACAACGATATCTGGCTTGCGGTGCTGGACTACTGCAAAGGGCAAATATCTGAAACCGGATATACGCTTTGGATTGAAACAATTAAGTTTATCGGCATTGAAAACAACAAGATTGTTCTTGATTTTTCAAGCGAGGTAAAAAAGAAAATTGTAAAAGAGCAGTACGGCGAGCTTCTTGAAAGGGCATTTGAAAATGTTATGGGCTTTAAGCTTGATATAGATTTCTGCTACGAGCCTGCCATTTTCGCCGAAAATATAGAGATAAAGGAAGAAAAATCTCAAAACGAAACTTCCGATTATCAGTTTACTTTTGATACTTTTATCGAGGGTCCGTCAAACAGATTCGCTTACAGAGCTGCAATGGCGGTTGCGGAGGACCCGGGCGGACATATTAAGAAAAATCATTCTTACAGCAATTATAATCCGCTTTTTATTTACGGTAAATCAGGTCTCGGAAAAACTCATATATTAAACGCTATTTGCTATGAAATACGCAAAAACTTCCCCGAGATGAGAATTCTTTATGTCCGCTCTGAAGATTTTGCAAATGAATTTATCAAAGCGCTGTTTCAGAAGAATGTTGATGAATTTCACGCTAAGTTCAGAAATATAGATGTTCTTCTTATGGACGATGTTCAGTTCATCGGCGGTAAGGAGCAGACTGAGGAAGAATTTTTCCATACTTTCAATTCACTTATTGAAAACGGAAAACAGATAGTTCTCACATCCGATAGACCGCCAAAAGAAATACAGAGCCTTACGGAGCGTCTTTGCAGCAGATTTGAAAACGGACTTCTTGCGGACATTCAGTCCCCCGAATATGAAACACGCTGCGCTATTATTAAAAACAAGGCGGCAATGCTTAATTTTGATATTCCCGACGATGTTGTTGAATATGTTGCAGAGAAAATCAAAACAAATATCCGCCAGCTTGAGGGAACAACAAAGAAGCTTCACGCAATGAGCGAAATTACAGGCCATAAGGCAACAATAGCACTTGCGCAGAAAGTAATTAAGGATGTTATGGACGACGAAGTTCCCCCCACGCCCGTTACTATTGAAAAAATCATTGAAGAGGTTTCAAGAACAGAGGGCGTTTCACCTGAAGATATTAAATCAAGAAAGCAAAAGGCTAATATAGCCCATGCCCGTAAAATGTGTATGTATATCATAAGAGAGGCAACTACACTCACTTACGAGCAGATAGGAAACGAATTCGGCAAAAACTATTCAACCGTAATTTATAATATCAAGGAGATTTCAAAGGCAATCGAAAACGATTCCAAGTTTGAAAGAAAGGTAAACGATATTATAAACAATGTTAAAAACGAATACTGATTTTCAACAAATTAATATTCTTTTAACATAAAAATTTTCAACGCCGATGTTGAAAAATAAAATTTTCAATAACGGCAACATATTTTTATAAATTTTTCAACATAAAAAAAGTGCCTGAAAAACAAGGCATATCAACGGATTTTGAAGTTTTAAACATTTTTAACAGCCTATACTACTACTACTATAAGTTAATCATCAATATATGAACGGAGGAAAGTTCTATGAAATTTACCTGCAATACCAAAAATCTCAACGACGCCTGCAATAATGTTATGAGAGCAGTAAGCACAAAAGTTACAATTCCCACAATAGAGGGTATTCTTATTGAGTGCGGTTCTGATACATTAAGCCTTACGGGATATGATTTTGAATTCGGTATCAATACTATTATGCAGGCAACCGTTTACGAGCCGGGCGGAATTATCATCAATGCAAAAATTCTGTGCGATATTATAAGAAAAGCAAGTTCAGACACAATTTCTTTTGAAACAAGCGGTACTTCTGTTTCAATCACAGCCGGCGAGGCTCAGTATAATATTACGGGTATCAGCGCTGATGAATATCCTGAACTTCCGAGCGTTGCAGGCGGTTATCCTCTTTTCATAAATCAGGGTCTTTTACAGCAGATGGTTAATCAGACTATTTTTGCAGTTGCTGAAAATGAAAATTCAAAACCCGTTTATACAGGAATTAAGTTTGAAATAACACAAAATCAAATTAGACTTGTGGGCGTTGACGGTTACAGACTTGCCATAAGAACAGAAACAATTAAATATGACGGCGAGGATGTTTCATTCATCGTTCCTAAAAAGACAATAAGAGAACTTACTAAAATTATCGGCAGTGATACCGATAAAGATGTAAATATCAGCGTAGGCAAAAGACATATAACTTTTGAGGTTGAGGATTACAGAATTATCAGCCGACTTCTTGAGGGCGAATTTCTCGATTACGAGGCGGCGCTTCCGAAAACATCTTCAACAACAGTTCTCATTAATACTCAGGACGCTATTTCCTGTATTGAAAGAACAATTCCCGTTATTGAAAACAACGCTAAAAACCCGATAAGATGCCTTTTTGATAATGACGAAATGAGAGTTTCAACTGTATCTTCACTCGGCAGAGTTGTTGACTATACACACGCAAATATCAGCGGAAACAGAGTTGAAATCGGTTTTAACTCAAAGTATCTTCTTGACGCTCTTTCTGCGGCTGACACAGACCAGGTTAAAATTGAACTGAGCAGCCCTGTAAATCCCGTTAAGGTGCTTCCTATTAATGACGAAAGATTTTTATTCCTTGTTCTTCCGATGAGACTTAAAAATACGGAAAATAACTGATAAAGAAGTTTTTGACATATTATGAATTTAAAGTTGAAAATTGCCGAAAGGCATAAAGAAAAAATAACGATAAACACACCGTTTATTAAACTTGACAGCCTTTTAAAATTTGCAGGCGCAGCGGAAACAGGCGCAGTTGCAAAGCAGTTTGTGCTTGAGGGCAAAGTTAAAGTAAACGGCGAGGTTTGCACGGCAAGAGGAAAAAAGATAAAAAGCGGCGATATTGTATCTTTTAAGAATTACGATTATGAAATCGTGAGCGAAAATATTTAAATATGAAGATTAACAGTATTGAAGTTGAAAATTTCAGAAATATTGAAAAACTTTCCCTTGATTTTGACGATGTTAATATCATTTACGGCGAAAATGCTCAGGGGAAAACAAATTTAATAGAGGCAATTTATCTTTTCACAGGCTCAAAATCATTCAGAGGCGTGAGAGATAAGGAACTTGTGCGTTTCGGCGCTGATTTTTCAAAACTTAAAATAGAATTTGAAAATAAAAACAGAAAGCAAAACGCACAGATTTTAATTGATTCAAAAAGAACGGCGCAGCTAAACGGAATTAAGAAAAAATCACCCGCCGCACTGTCGGACGAAATAAAGGCGGTTGTTTTTTCACCTGTTCACCTTTCAATGGTAAAGGACGGCCCTGCCGAAAGGCGCAAATTTATTGACGGCGCGCTGTGCCAGATAAAATCAAACTATTACGGTGTTCTTAAAAATTACAACAGATGTCTTCAGCAGAGAAATGTTGTTTTAAAGGATATTTCTATAAGCGCAGATTTGAGAAGTATGCTTTATGTGTGGGACGCCGCCCTTGCAAAAGACGGCGCAAAGATTATTTATCAGCGCCAAAAATATGCCGAGGCTGTTTTACCATATGCGAGAGAGATTTTTTCAGGTCTTTCGGGCGGAAGAGAAGAAATAGGCATTGAAATAAAGGGCGAGTTTGATTATAAAGGCTTATCTCTTGAAGAAATTGAGAAAAAACTGCTTCATGTTTTATCTGAAAATCAGAATAACGATATTTTAAATAAAATAACAAAGACAGGCCCGCACAGGGATGATATTGAAATTCTTATAAACGGAAAATCGGCAAGGCTTTACGGCAGTCAGGGTCAGCAGAGAAGCTGTGTGCTTGCGCTTAAACTTGCCGAGGCGAGCCTTTTAAAAGAAAAAACGCAGGACGAGCCTATTGCCCTGCTCGACGATGTTATGAGCGAGCTTGACGAAAAAAGGCAGGACTATATTTTAAACCACATAAAAGACTGGCAGGTTTTCATCACCTGCTGTGACGCAGACACCGTTTTACGCCTTAAAAAAGGAAAAACGATAAAAATGGAAAACGGCATTGCGGCAGAGGTTAAATAATGTATTTGCACATAGGCGAAAATTATGTTTTGAAAACGGATGCCGTTATAGGCATTTTTGATATGGACACGGCAACGGTAAACAAGGCTACGAGAGATTATCTCAATAAGGCGGAAAAGGAAAAAAGAATTGTTTACACTTCTTATGACTTGCCGAAAAGCTTTATCGTGACCGAAGAAAAAATTTATGTAAGTCCGCTTAACACCGCCACGCTTTTGAAGCGGACAAGACAGGAGTAATTAAAAATATGAGCGAAGAAAACAAAATTGTGCTTGAAGAAGAGGATATGGACACGGTTGTTACCGAAGAATATTCCGCAAAGGATATTCAGGTGCTTGAGGGTCTTGAAGCCGTTAGAAAAAGACCCGGTATGTACATAGGCTCAACGGGTCCGAGAGGACTTCACCACCTTGTTTACGAAATTATTGACAACTCAATAGACGAGGCGCTTGCAGGCGTATGTACTCATATTGAATGTGAAATTCTGCCCGATAATGTTATTGCAGTTAGGGATAACGGACGAGGAATTCCCACGGGTATCAATGAAAAAACAGGACTTCCCGCAGTAACTGTTGTACTTACCGTGCTCCACGCAGGCGGTAAATTCGGCGGAAGCGGATATAAGGTTTCGGGCGGTCTTCACGGCGTTGGTTCTTCCGTAGTTAACGCTCTTTCCGAGTGGCTCGAGGTTGAGGTAACGCAGAACGGCCATATCTATTCACAGCGTTTTGAAAGAGGCGTTCCCGTTAACGATTTGCATATAATCGGCGACGCTGACGGCCACGGAACATATATTAAATTCAAGCCCGACGGCGAAATTTTCACCGAAACGCTTGTTTATGATTACGATGTGCTTGCAAGAAGACTCCGTGAGCAGGCATTCCTTAACGCAGGACTTTCAATAACTCTTTCAGACCGCAGAGAATCAGACGAAGAAGAACAGAGAAGCGAAGAATTCTGCTATGAGGGCGGTATACGCTCGTTTGTTGAGTATATAAACACAAGCAGAGGTCTTAACCCCATTCAAAACGAGGTTATCCACCTTTCAACAACAAAGGATGACAGAAGCGCAGAAGTTGCAATCTGTTATACAGATTCATACAACGAAATAATGCTTTCCTTTGCTAACAATATAAACACTATTGACGGCGGTACTCACGAAACGGGATTTAAAACTGCGCTTACCCGTGTATTTAACGATTACGGAAAGAAATTTAATATTCTCAAAGACAGCGATAAGAAACTTTCAGGCGAGGACGCAAGAGAGGGACTTACTGCCGTTATCAGCGTAAAGCTTACTGAGGCTCAGTTTGAGGGACAGACAAAAGGCAAACTCGGAAACACCGATATAACAGGCCTTGTTTCCTCAATGGTTTATGAAAAGCTGATGACTTATTTTGAGGAAAACCCGCAGACGGCAAAAACTATTCTCAACAAAGCGCTTGACGCATCAAGAGCAAGAGAAGCCGCAAGAAAAGCAAGAGATAATGCGAGAAATAAATCGGGACTTGAAAATACAAAGCTCCCAGGTAAACTTGCAGACTGTACTTCAAACGACCCTGCACTTTGCGAAATCTATATCGTAGAGGGTGACTCCGCAGGCGGTTCCGCAAAAGACGGACGAGACAGAGAGCACCAGGCAATCCTTCCTCTTTGGGGTAAAATGCTCAATGTTGAGAAAGCAAGACTTGATAAAGTTTACGGAAATGAAAAACTTATGCCCGTTGTAACCGCACTCGGTACGGGTATCGGCGAGGATTTTGATATTTCAAAACTTCGTTATCACAAAATAGTTATTATGGCGGATGCCGATGTCGACGGTGCGCATATCAGAACACTTCTTTTGACTTTCTTCTTCCGCTATATGAAACCTCTTGTTGAGGGCGGATATATTTATCTTGCCCAGCCACCGCTTTTCAAGCTTACAAAGGGCAAAAAGAGCGCATACGCTTTCAGCGATGAGGAAAGAGATAAAATCAACGCCGAAATGGGCGGTCAGTGTGAAATTCAGCGATACAAAGGTCTTGGTGAAATGGACCCCGAACAGCTTTGGGAAACAACTATGGACCCCGAATTCCGCACAATGCTCCGTGTTACCGTTGAGGACGCTCAGCAGGCGGACGAAACTTTCAGCATTCTCATGGGCGACAATGTTGAGCCGAGAAGAGAATTTATCGAGAAAAACGCAAAGTATGTTCAAAATCTTGATGTATAAGCTGAAATTTATTAATTAACCGCAGAATTGATTTTAATATGATTATTTCAAAGGGCGTTTGCCCTTTCAGGAGAGATAGAAAAAATGGCAGAAGATATTATCCGCTATGACAATCAAAAAATTATTGATGTTGAAATAAATAAAGAAGTGCGCAAAGCGTTTCTTGATTATTCAATGAGCGTTATCGTTCAGCGTGCGCTCCCCGATGTAAGGGACGGACTTAAACCCGTTCACAGGCGTATTCTTTATACTATGTTTGAGAATAATCTGTATCCCGAAAAGGCATACAGAAAGTGCGCCGATACAGTCGGTGCCGTACTCGGTAGATATCATCCCCACGGTGACGCGTCTGTTTATGATGCAATGGTAAGACTTGCTCAGAGCTTTTCAATGCGCTATATGCTTGTTGACGGTCACGGTAACTTCGGTACTGTTGACGGCGACCCTGCCGCTGCGTACAGATACACAGAGTCGAGAATGAGTAAGATAAGCATGAAAATGCTTCAGGATATTGACAAAAATACTGTTGATTTCGACCCCAACTATGATGACAGACTTAAAGAGCCGTCAGTACTCCCCACCCGTTTTCCGAACCTGCTTGTAAACGGTTCTTCGGGTATTGCCGTTGGTATGGCAACAAATATTCCGCCCCACAATCTCAAAGAGGTTGTTGACGGTGTAAATTATCTTATCGACCACCCCGACTGCGACACTCTTGAACTTATGCAGTTTATCAAGGGCCCCGATTTCCCGACTGCCGGAATTATTATGGGCACAAAGGGTATAAAAGAGGCTTACTCAACAGGTAAGGGCAAGATTTATCTCAGAGCCCGTGCTGAAATTGTTGAGGACAAGGGCGACCATTATAAAATTATAGTTACCGAACTTCCCTATCAGGTGCGCAAGGCGGCGCTCATTTCAAGCATTGCCGAGCTTTCAAAGGAAAAAAGACTTGAGGGCATTTCAGGTATCAAAGATTTTTCAAACAGAAAAGGTATGCATGTTGAAATCTCTCTCAAGAGAGATGCAAACGCACAGGTAGTGCTCAACAATCTTTTCAAAATGACGCAGATGCAGGTTACTTTCGGCGTTATTATGCTTGCGCTTGTTGATGGCGTGCCGAAAATCCTCACTCTGAAAGAGATGCTTTCAAACTACATAAAGTTCAGAGAAGAGGTTATCACCCGCAGAACAAAATATGACCTTGAAAAAGCACAGGCAAGGGCTCATATTTTGGAAGGACTTGCAAAAGCTATTGATATTGTTGATGATATTATTGCAACTATCAGAGCGTGCAAGGGCGGAAAGTCTGAAGCAAAGCTTGCAATTATGGAAAAATTCGGCTTTGATGATCCGCAGGCAACTGCTATTGTTAACTTCCAGCTCGGTCAGCTTGCAGGACTTGAAATTGAAAAGATTACAAATGAGATGAACGAGCTTCACGAAAAGATTGCCGATTATCTTGATATTCTTGAAAATGAAAGCAGAAAGTTTGAGATTATCAAGCAGGAATCAAAGGAAATCGTTGATAAATTCGGCGATGACAGAAAGACGGAAATCAGCGCTGTTATCGGAAATGTTGAGGACGAGGACCTTATCCCCGTTGAAGAGTCAATTCTCACTCTTACAAATATGGGATATATGAAGCGCATGACGGTTGACACCTATAAGGCGCAGAACAGAGGCGGCAGAGGTATTATGGGTATGAGCCGCCGTGAAGAGGATGTTGCAAAAACGATGTTCTCCTGTTCTTCCCACGATGTTATATTCCTGTTTACTAATACAGGTAAAGTATTCCGCAAAAAGGCGTATGAAATCCCTGCTTCTTCAAGAACGGGCAAGGGTATGAATGTAGTTAATCTGCTTCCGCTTGAAAAGGGCGAAACAGTTTCCGCAATGGTTAAAATTCCTCAGAACGAGGAACGCCGTTATCTCTGTATGGTAACGAAAAAGGGTGTTATCAAGAGAACTGATATTGACGAATATAAGCATATCCGCCAGAGCGGTATTATTGCAGTTAATCTTGACGAGGGTGACGAGCTTGCTTATGTTGAGATCACGGACGGCAAGAGAAATCTTGTTGTAGCAACACACAACGGTATGAGTATCTGCTTCAACGAAAACGACGCAAGACTTATCGGCAGAACGGCAAGAGGCGTTCGTGCAATTATGCTTGATGAGGACGATTATGTTGTAGGCTTTGCGGCGTCGCTTGACGGATATACGCTTCTCACCGTTTCTGAAACAGGCTTCGGAAGAAAGAGCAGTTTTGACGATTACCGAGTTCAGAGCAGAGGCGGTAAGGGTCTTATAAATTACAGAACCGAGCAGTACGGCAAGGTTGCAATGATTGCTCCCGTTACAGATGACAACGATGTTATTATGATAACGAGCGACGGTATTGTTATCCGCACCCACGCAGACCAAATCTCAACATTCCAGCGTCCGAGCAAGGGTGTTAAGGTTATGAGAGTTAACGAGGGCGAAAAGGTTGCCACAATTTCCGTTGTTGACCGTTTTGAGGAAACGGACGAGGAAGAAGAAAGCGAAAATCTTTCCGATAACGAAACCAAAACACCAGAGGAAAACTGAATATAATACAGGCAAAAGGCGAAACACTATATGTGTCTCGCCTTTTGTATATATTAACTAAACTCAAAGCCGTTATTTTATTTATTAAACGAAAAGATGTAAACATTGTGTAAAAAAACCGTTTTTTGTTGAAAAAAGGTTTATGTTGTTATATAATATTTCCGTATAATTTTCAGAAATACCGCGTAAAAGATGCCGGTTGAAGGGGAGTGACGGCTATGGGTAAGTATTCTTTTGATGTTGACGATATACTTAAAGAAGTAAGAAAACGCAGAGAAGAAAATGAAGCCCGTATAAAAGCAGAGGTGTCCACAGACGAAAAACCTGCTTTAAACGATAATGATATAGAAAAAATAAACGAAGAAAAGGAAAAAGCTCAGAGAGTGCAGGCGCTCAAAGAGCAGATTGCCGAAAAGGCAAAAGCGTCACAGCTTGAACATAAAGAAAAAGCAAAAGCGGCGCACGAAGAAACACAGAAAGAGAAAGCTGTTTCAGAAACTAAAGAAGAAAATCCGCCGATGACAAGGGCGGCAAGGCAGAGAGCGCATCAGAAAATGATGATGGCGCAGGAAGCCCAGAAAGAAGAAGCAAAAGAAAACAAAGAAGAGAAAGTTCAGAGCGAAACAGGTTTTAATCAGGATGAATTTATAGAAAGAACACCTACCGTTCATTATGAAAATGCTCAGGAACAGGTGAACTTGATGTCCTACGCAGAAGAAAAGCCTGAAAAAAAGAAAAAGAAGAAAAAAGCTTCTAAAAAATCAAAAATTATCAAGGCAATAATATTTATTCTTGTAATTGCGATTATTGCGGCAGGATGCGGCATATATTTATTTATAAACAGAGAGCTTGATAATGTAACACAGCCACCTGAACAAACAAACACAACTGATGAATGGACAGGAATGAGCGTTTTAAAGGAAAGCTTTGAGCCTATTTATGAAACGCCCGATTCTCAGATTTCATCATACAAGAATATGTGTAAAAAATGGTATTATAACGGAACGCCCGCATCTTCAACCCATGTTCTCAATGTTCTGCTTATAGGCGAGGACACAAGGGATGAGGAAATTGCAGAGGAAGGAACAAGAGCAGACTCGGCAATTATTGTGAGCGTTAACAAGGATACCTCAAAAATTACACTCACCTCTATTCTCAGAGATACCTACTGCTATTATGAGGTTACTGAGGGAGACGAGGACAGCGGACAATACGGAAAAATCAACGAGGCGATGAGCTACGGCGGCGTTGACTGCTATATTCGCTGCGTTGAAAATAATTTCAAAGTTAATATTGACAACTATGCAATTGTTAACTTTGAAAGCTTCCAGCAGATTGTTGATACTCTCGGCGGTGTTACCGTTGAAATGACATCAAAGGAAATTAAAGAGATTAACAATCACCAGGAAAGATATAATTATGTTACAATAGATGCGGAGCCGGGACTTGTTGAACTCAACGGCGAACAGGCTCTTGCATACTGCCGAATCAGAAAGATTGACTCTGACAATGAAAGAGCCAACAGGCAGAAAACAGTTTTACTTGAAATTTTCAATAAAATGAAAACAACCTCAACCGTTAAAACTCTTGAGGTTGCAACAAATCTTTTGCCTTATGTAAAGACAGGATTTTCAAAATCTGAAATTGTTTCAATAGGAAAATATGCTCTTCAGAACGGCTGGCTTAATTTTGGAACAGCTACACAGACAATTCCCGAAAATACAACGGATGAAAACGGCGCAGTAATTACAACCTGTAAGGGCGGCACATTCTACGGCGTATGGTGCTGGAAAGCAGACCTTCCCCTTACAGCACAGCTTTTACAGCAGTCTGTTTACGGCAAAACCAATATTGTTCTGGCAGAGGACAGACCTAATTTTTCAAAACTGTCTTAAAAGGTAATACAAAAGGAGTATGCCACCATGCCTGAAATCACCACTATACTGGGATTTTCAATAAGACTTTTAATCGCTATTGTTCTCGGTGCGGTTATGGGAGCCGAAAGACAGCTTACCAAACACAGAACGGGAATACTGACAAATGTTATAGTTTGCGTGGGCGCTTTTGCGTTTACATCATTCTCTTACTTTATCGACCCGCTTCATTCAGACGGTACAAGAATTGCGGCACAGATTGTTTCCGGTATAGGTTTTTTGGGCGCAGGTGTTATCATCAGTGACGGCACAAAAGTCAGAGGTGTTAACACGGCGGCTTCAATTTGGGCGAGTGCGGCAGTAGGTATTCTCTGCTGTCTTGATAAATGGTGGTTTGCAGCGCTTGTTGCGGCAACGATAGTTATTTCACATCTTGTTATTCACCCGATTACAGAGTTTATAACAAAAAAGCAGGAATATAACAAAGAGAAAAACGACAAGCAGGAAACATTTTACCGCATTACCATTGTCTGCACAGAGGAAAATGTTGTTGATATAAAAACAAACATTATTCAGTATTTCAGAGAATTAAATAATGTTTTACTCAGAAATCTTGAAATGATTGAAACGGACAGCGGTAATATAAAAGTAAGAGCGGATATTTCAACAAAGACTAAAGATGACGCACTTGTTGAACATATAATAACCCATGTAGGAAAACACGAGGATATTATTTCAACGGGCTGGAAATATCTTGATTGATTATTATTAATAAGTAAAAGAGTGAGAAACGAAATGTTCCTCACTCTTTTTTATTGCATTATATAATTGTTAATTCTGTGAATTTTCCTCTTCCTTTGCGCTTATGGGAGAAGTGTCTGCAACCTCAAGCTTGTTTGCCTGCATCCACAGTGACGGAGTTATGCGAAGTTTAAAGCCGAAACCTGGGTCCATCTGCCAATGCGCCATAGGCGCCTCGGGCAGACCATAACAGGAAAGTATAGTCATAAGCACGCCTGCGTGGCCGACAATAGCGGCAGTTTCAGTTTGAGTTTTGATAAGGCCTTCAACAACTTTTTCAAAAGCGTCGCAAACTCTGTGGATAAATTCGGCGTTGCTTTCGCCGTAAGGCGGACGGGCGTGAATGTCGCCCTGAATCCAATTTTTAAAGTCCTCGTTATTTTCAAGTTCCTTTGCCGTGCACTCTTCAAATTCGCCGAAATTGTATTCGATAAAATCATTTATTACAAGCGGGTTGTTTTTCGGAAACATTATATCAGCAGATTCCATACATCTTTTAAGAGGCGAAACAAACACCGCCTGAACATCGGGATAATGGTATTTTGCCTTTATGCTTCTAAGCTCTGATATACTATCCATAGTTAGCGGATAATCTGTATGCCCAATATACTGTGCGTTTATATTTCCTTTTGTTATTCCGTGGCGGAATAGATAAATTGTATATGTTTTCATAATCACATCTCCGTAAATGTAAGAATTATATGCCGTATAAAGCCGAATAATTACAAAATGTTTACAATAAAAACTTTCTCTTTACAAATGCTAATACAAGCGGTATAATTACTGTCAGTATAACAAATTTGTGTGAGCGTTTAGGATATTGCGTTTTTTTGCGCGATATTTTTTTACGCCGTAAAACAAGAATATATTTTGTGTAAAAAGTAGAAGTTTATATAACATTCAAGGGGTAAAAAAGAGGAATAAAAATGGCAGTTTCAAAAACAGAATTAAGCGGTAAAACTTCAAAATTCGCATCAATTTTATCACAGCTCAGAAAAGAGAGAGGCAGCAGCCAGAAAAAAGCTGCGGCAGACCTCGGTATAAGTCAGGCGCTTCTCAGCCACTATGAAAAAGGAATAAGAGAATGCGGACTTGATTTTGTAATTAAATGCAGCGAATATTACGGTGTTACCACAGATTATCTTCTCGGTGTTTCGCAAAACAGATACGGAATGGACGAAGAATACCTTTCAAAGCTTACAAATGAGGAAACGGAAGGCTCGTCCATGGCAACGCTTTCTCAGGGAACAAAAATCCTTATTGATATGGCGGTTGCTTCAACATCAAACGAAACAATAACTAAATATCTTCACGATTATTATATGCTGTGCATTTACAGAGGAGCGCTTACCCTTGCAAAGGCAGGTGCGCTTCCGTCTGATATGTTCCGCCTTGACTACAATCTCGGTCATGAGCTTGCGAGTGCTGCGATTGCTGTGCTTGATTCAAGATTTGCCTTTATTGAGGATAAATCAAGAACGGGTGTTGACAATCTCAACAGAAATGCGCTTCACACTCTTGTTGAAGAGGCGGAAGAATATATTATGAACAGCTTTATTGCCGAATGATAAATCTGTTTAAAACTCAAGCTGGGTTTCCCTGCTCAAAATATATTTGATTATTATTGCCGTGGATTTTTCCGCGGCTATTTTTTTGAATGTGGGATAATCAAGAGCAGCCGAAGCGTCTCCCCCGTCGCTGACAGAACGCAAAACGGCAAACGGAATATTGTTTGCGGCGCACACCTGTCCTATTGCGCCGCCCTCCATTTCACCGCAGATTGCACCGAAGTGCTCTGCAAGAAAAGATTTGAGATTTTCGTCTGCAATAAAAGTATCGCCGCTTGCAACAGTGCCGCGGTGGATTCTTTCACCTGAATTTATTGCAATTCTTGAAAGTGTTTCAGAAATTTCGGCGTCAGTTTCAATTTTAACGGTGTTGAGTCCGTTTATATATCCCCTCGGTTCTCCGAGTGCCGTAATATCAATATCATACTGGCACACATCGCTTGCCACAACGATATTTTTTATAACAACATCCTGTGAAAGAGAACAGCCAACGCCTATATTTATAATTTCATCAGCCTTGAAAATATCTATCATAGCCTGTGTGCATATTGCGGCGTTTACTTTTCCGGGACCGCACATTGCGGCACAGACCGTTACGCTGCCCACATTTCCGCATACAAATTCAACCCCGGCGTGCTTAGTTGTAACGGGGTTTTCTATTTTGCTTTTAACAGCGTTTATTTCAATATCCATTGCCTGTCTCTTATACACATCTCCGAGCCCACGAGACCGAGGCTGATCTCGT
>UQFL01000048.1 GCA_900540305.1 uncultured Oscillospiraceae bacterium
TCTACACTTATGCGATCGTCGGCAGCGTCAGATGTGTATAAGAGACAGGTGTATGATGGCTGTAAACCTTGGTACAAGAGGTGCAGATGAGGCAAGAAACCTTGTTGAATACTGCAACCATAAGGGCGGTACTTATTGGTCAGACCTCAGAAAATCACACGGCGTTGCAGAGCCGCATAATATAAAATTATGGTGTCTTGGAAACGAGATGGACGGCGCATGGCAGATGGGTGCAAAGACAGCTGTTGAATACGGCAGAACTGCACTTGAAGCTTCAAAGGTTATGAAGTGGACCGACCCCACAATTGAAACTGTACTTTGCGGTTCTTCAAGCAGAAACGCAAAAACTTTCGGTCAGTGGGAAGTTGAAAGCCTTGAAGTTGCTTATGACAGCGTAGACTATGTTTCGCTTCATCAGTATTACGATAACAAAACTGACGATATTCAGAGCTTCCTTGCAAAAACTCTTGAGCTTGACGAGTTTATCTACTCCGTTATCTGCGCTTGCGACTATGTAAAGGCTAAAAAGCGCTCCAAAAAGACAATCAACCTCTCATTTGACGAGTGGAATGTATGGTATCATTCAAATGATGCTGAATTTGAAAAATGGAGCACAGCACCTGCACTCCTTGAGGATATTTATAATTTTGAGGATGCGCTTATGGTGGGCTCAATGCTTATCACACTTCTTCGCCACTGCGACAGAATTAAAGTTGCGTGCATAGCTCAGCTTGTAAATGTTATCGCTCCGATTATGACTAAAACGGGCGGCGGTGTGTTTGAGCAGACTATTTTCTATCCCTTTATGCACCTTTCAAATTACGGAAAAGGCGTTGCTCTTCTTCCGCTTATTGACTGCCCCAAATATGATTGCAAAGAGTTTACCGATGTTCCTTATCTTGAGTCAATCGCTACATATGATGAGGAAAATGAAGAAATGGTAATCTTCTGCGTTAACAAGAGCCTTGATGAAAACGCTCTTCTCAGCGTAAATATGCTTGATTTTGAGGGCTATAAACCCGTAGAATTTATTTCAATGGACGGGTATAATAAAAAAGACGAAAATTCACTCGAGGAAATTAAGGTTAAACCTCACGAAAACGAACTTCCCGTAATTGATGATTCAGTTATGGAAGTTGATATGAAACCCTTGAGCTGGAATGTAATTAGACTTAAGAAAGACTGATAAAATGAGTTATAAATACGAACTGCACTGTCATACTGCGTGCACCTCAAGATGCGGCAGGGTTGAACCTGAAAGAATAGTAGAGCTTTATCAGAATGCCGGTTATGACGGTATCGTTGTCACCGACCATTACAGCCCTATGACTTTCTCACGCCCTTGGGCGCCGCAGACGCAGGTTGATTTTTATCTTGGGGGATACAGACGAATGCGGGCCGCTGCAAAAGACGGCTTTACAGTGCTGCTCGGAATGGAATTGCGCCACCACGCAACGGCAAACGACTATCTGATTTACGGTATGACAGAGGAATTTATATATTCCGCAGGTAATCTGCTTTTAAAAGGCGCCCGTGATATGCGAAAATTCTGTGACGAAAACGGTTTTCTGCTTTTTCAGGCACACCCGTTCAGACCGTTTATTACGAGATGTAATCCGGTTTATCTTGACGGTGTAGAGGTTTATAACGGAAAAACTCCGCTAAAGGAAAATCAAAAGGCGGAAAACTGGGCGAAGAAGCATAACAAGATTATGGTTTCCGGCTCGGATTTTCATACGGAAAAGCACCTTGCACGCGGTGGCATTATTACCGAAAAAGCAATTAAATCAAATAATGATTTAGTACAAATACTGAAAAAAGGCGAGTTTTCTCTTGTAAAAACGGAGTAATTAATATATAATTTTTTAAAATTGCGGATATTTATAAGTGTTGAAAACCGTATCTGCGATACGGTTTTCGTTTTATGTATAACGAACTAAACTTAAATATACGGAGAGGGTATATATGTACAAGATACTGAAAAAGGAAGAGCTCAACAGCAGCGTAACAAGAATGGTTATCGAAGCGCCGTTTGTTGCGGCTAAAGCACAGCCGGGTCAGTTCATCATCCTTAGAGTGGACGAAAAAGGCGAGAGAGTTCCGCTCACAATCGCTGATTATGACAGGGAAAATAAGACGGTAACAATTATTTTCCAGGTTGTAGGTGCTGAAACATCACGCCTCAATATGAAAAACGAGGGAGATTATATCCAGGATTTCGTGGGTCCTCTCGGAAACGCTACTAAGACAGAAGGCTATAAGAAAGTTGCCGTTGTAGGCGGCGGCGTTGGTACGGCAATCGCTTATCCCGTAGCTAAAAAATTCCATAAAAACGGCACTGTTGTTCATTCAATAGTTGGCTTCAGAAACAAAGACCTTGTTATTCTCCAAAATGAATTTGAGGCTGTTTCAGATAAATTTGTGCTTGTCAGCGATGACGGCTCAACAGGCAAGCAGGGCTTTGTAACCGACGCTCTTAAAGAGCTTATTGACGGCGGCGAGAATTATGACCTTGTTATTGCAATCGGTCCGCTTCCGATGATGAAATTCGTTTGCAAGCTCACTAAAGAATATAATATTAAAACAATCGTTTCAATGAATCCGATTATGATAGACGGAACAGGTATGTGCGGCGGCTGCCGTCTTACCGTTGGCGGCGAAACAAAATTTGCGTGCGTAGACGGCCCCGAGTTTGACGGTCACCTCGTTGATTTTGATGAAGCTATGGAGAGAGGTTCAATGTATAAGAAATTTGAACACTCAGCAGAATGCAACCTTATGAAAAAGGAGGTTCAGGAGTAATGGATATTACTAAAAAGCACCCTATGCCGTGTCAGGAACCCCTTGTAAGAAACAGAAATTTCAAAGAGGTTGCGCTCGGTTATGATGAAAATACGGCAATCGAAGAGGCAAAGCGTTGCCTTAATTGTAAGCATCGCCCCTGCGTTTCAGGTTGCCCCGTAAATATTGCAATTCCCGATTTTATCGCTCTTGTTGCAGAGGGAAAATTTGAAGAGGCTTATCAGGTTATAAGCAATACTTCAGCGCTTCCCGCAGTTTGCGGAAGAGTTTGCCCCCAGGAAAAGCAGTGCGAATCAAAATGTGTAAGAGGAATAAAGGGCGAATCAGTAGGAATCGGCAGACTTGAAAGATTTGTTGCGGATTATCATAATAACCACAGCGAAATCAAACAGCAGGAAATTGAGAAAAACGGCAAGAGCGTTGCTATCATAGGCTCAGGTCCGAGCTCGCTCACTTGTGCAGGCGACCTTGCTAAAATGGGATATAAGGTAACAATTTTCGAGGCTCTCCATGTTGCGGGCGGCGTTCTTGTTTACGGTATCCCCGAATTCAGACTTCCTAAGTCAATCGTAGCAAGAGAAGTAGAGGGCTTAAAAGCACTCGGCGTTGATATTGAAACTAATGTTGTTATAGGCAAAAGTATTTCAGTAGACGATATTCTTCAAAAATATGACGCTGTATTCATCGGTTCAGGCGCAGGACTTCCGAGATTTATGGGAATTGAGGGCGAAAACCTCAAGGGCGTATATTCTGCAAATGAGTTTTTGACAAGAATTAATCTTATGAAAGCTTATGAGGAGAACAGCCGTACTCCCGTTCAGCATGGTAAAAGAGTTGCCGTTGTAGGCGGCGGAAATGTTGCTATGGACGCCGCAAGATGCGCAATGCGTCTCGGTGCAGAGCATGTTTATGTTATTTACCGCCGTTCTATGGATGAAATTCCTGCAAGAGCTGAAGAAGTTGAGCACGCTCAGGAAGAGCAGATTGAATTCAGAACGCTCACAAATCCCGTTCGTATTCTTGGTGACGATGATAAGAATGTGTGCGGAATCGAATGTATTGATATGGAACTCGGCGAGCCTGATGAATCGGGCAGAAGAAGACCTGTTGCTGTTAAAGGCAGTGAGCATGTTATTGATGTTGATTGCGTAATAATCGCAATCGGTACATCACCCAATCCGCTTATCAAGGTTACTACTGCAGGGCTTGATGTTGATAAAAGAGGTTGTATTGTTGCTGATGAAAGCGGTAAAACCTCAAGAGATGGTGTTTTCGCAGGCGGAGATACAGTTACGGGCGCCGCAACTGTAATCAAAGCAATGGGTGCAGGCAAAGCTTCTGCAAAGGCTATTGACGAATATCTCAAAAATAAGCAGTAATATAATGTATATAATAAAAGCACGACTTTGATTATCAAAGGCGTGCTTTTTTTATGCGTTTTTGGTATGACTGTTTTTATTATCGTTTTACCGAAACGGTCAAAATCGTGCAAAAATATCGCTTTTCTTTGTTTAAAAGCAACTGAAAATCGCTTAATAATTGTTGAAATGAACGAAAGTGAATGAGAGACATTGACTATTTGTGACTGAATTGCTAAAATCAAAGTGTAATCAGAACTGACGAGTTCGGAGGCGCAAAATGTTAAATCAGGAAAGAAAAAATAAAATTCTTCATATTATTGAGCATAAAGGAGCAGTCAGCGTAACGGAGCTTACAAAACTTCTTGATGCTTCTGAATCAACAATAAGAAGAGATTTGATAGAACTTTCAAAAAAGGGAAATATTAATAGGGTGCACGGCGGTGCAACGCTGAATCGCAGACAGTTTATTTCCCTTGAACCGCAGGTAAGCGAAAAAGAAACGGAAAATATTGAAGAAAAGAAAAAAATTGCCGCTTACTGCGCGTCCCAAATTCAGGGCGATGACTTTATTTATATTGACGCAGGAACAACAACGCTTTATATGATTGATTATATAAACAGCGATTGCAGCGCAAGTTTTGTTACAAACGGAATAAGCCACGCTAAGAAAATGCTTGAAAAAGGGCTTAATGTTTATGTTCTCGGCGGTAAGCTGAAAAAAACAACAGAAGCTGTTGTTGGGCTTATGGCGGCAAGAAGTATTCATAACTTCAATTTTACAAAAGCTTTTATCGGAGCAAACGGCGTGTCAGATATAAACGGCTTTACAACTCCCGATACGGAAGAGGCTTTTGTAAAAGCTGCGGCTATGGAAAATTCATTCGTAACATATGTTATGGCTGATTCTTCAAAATTCGGAAAGGTTTCGTCTGTGCGTTTTGCGGCAATAGATACGGCTTGTATCGTTACTGACAAACAGCCTGACGATGTATATAAAAATAAAACCGTAATAAAAGTGCTTGATTAGGAGGCGACGGAAAATGATTTATACAGTTACCTTTAACCCCGCCCTTGATTATGTTATGAAGGTTGAAAAGCTAAGGTACGATGATATTAACCGCACCTACGGCGAAGAACTGAATTACGGCGGCAAGGGCATCAATGTTTCCGCTGTTCTTTCAACGCTCGGCGTTGAAAATGTAGCCCTTGGCTTCAAGGCAGGATTTACGGGCGAAAAGCTTGAGGAAATGCTCAGGCAGGACGGCATTAAAACAGACTTTATAAGCCTTGCAAAAGGAAACACAAGAATTAATGTAAAAATAAAATCAGATACGGAGCTTGATATTAACGCCTGCGGCCCTGAAATCAGCGGTGAAGAGGTTGAAAAGCTCTTTGAAAAAATTGCATCGCTTAAACAAGGTGATGTGCTCGTGCTTGCGGGAAGCGTTCCGAAAGAATTACCAAGCGATATTTATGAACAGATTCTCGCAAAAACTTCTGAAAACGGCGTTGAAGCTGTTGTTGATTCAACGGGCGAACTTCTTTTGAATGTACTCAAATACAAGCCGTTTTTGATAAAGCCGAATAATTTTGAACTCGGCGACCTTTTTGGGGTAAAAATAAAGAATGAAGAAGAAATAATCAGATACGCAAAGGAACTTCAGAAAATGGGTGCACGCAATGTGCTTGTTTCAAGAGGAAAAGACGGAGCGCTTCTGATAGATGAAAACCAAAACACCTATTCAATAGGTATTATTCCCGGAAAACCGCTCAATTCAGTTGGATGCGGGGATTCAATGGTTGCAGGCTTCGTTGCCGGCTATTTGGAAAAGCACGATTACGCATATGCTTTAAAGCTTGGCTCAGCTTGTTCAAACGCAACGGCGTTCAGTTATTCACTTGCAAATGCTCAAGGCATAAGAGATGCCTTTGAAAAATTATAATAATTTTACGGAGGGAAAAATTATGAGAATCATTGATTTGCTTAAGCCTGAAGCAATCACTCTCGGCGTTGATATTGCTTCAAAAGATGACGCAATTAATGCGCTCGTTGGGCTTCATGCAGCAGCAGGCAACCTCAATGACAAGGATGAATATAAAAAGGCAATCCTTGCAAGAGAGGCTCAGGGCTCAACTGCAATCGGAGAGGGAATTGCAGTGCCCCACGCAAAAACAAATGCGGTTAAAGCTCCCGCGCTTTCCGCAATTACAGTTGTAAACGGTGTTGATTACGGCGCACCGGACGGAAAACCGTCAGACCTTTTGTTTATGATTGCCGCAACTGAAGACGGCGATGTTCATCTTGAAATTCTTTCTCGCCTTATGGTTATGCTTATGGATGCAGATTTCTGCGCAAAGCTTCGTGCTGCTAAAACTCCGCAGGAATTTCTCAATATAATCAATGAGCAGGAAATCGCAAAATATCCTGATGAGGCAAAGGCGGCTGAGGAGCCTAAAAAAGAGGGCTACCGTATTCTTGCCGTAACAGCTTGCCCCACAGGTATTGCTCACACATATATGGCGGCTGAGGCTCTTGAAAAAGCAGGCGAAAAGCTCGGCTATCCGCTCAAGGCTGAAACAAACGGCTCAGGCGGCGCAAAAAATGTTTTAACAAGAAAAGAAATTGAAGAGTGCGACGGTATTATTATCGCAGCAGATAAAAATGTTGAAATGAACCGCTTTGACGGTAAAAAGGTACTCAAAACAAATGTATCCGCAGGTATCAATAAGCCTGAGGAACTCATTAATAAGATTATTGAAGGCAATGTTCCCGTTTATCACAGCGACGGTGAAAAAGACCCCTCAGACAGCTACGACGAAGAAAAGGAAAGCTTCGGACATCAGGTTTATAAGCACCTTATGAACGGCGTATCTCATATGCTTCCGTTCGTTGTTGGCGGCGGTGTTCTTATCGCTCTCGGCTTCCTTATTGATACAATCGCAGGAACTCCTGCTGGTCCCACACTCGGTTTCACAAACCCGATTGCCGCAACTGTTTTCTGGATTGGTAAAGCGGCGTTTGCTTTGATGCTTCCCGTTCTTTCAGCATATATTGCAAGCTCAATTGCAGACAGACCCGGACTTATGGTCGGCTTTGTTGGCGGCGTATTTGCTTCAAGCGGTTACACATTCTCAAGCCTTATTGAAAATCAGGGACTTGTAGGCGACGATAAAGCGGTTTCAGGTTTCCTCGGCGCTCTTATCGCAGGTTTCGTTGGCGGTCTTATCGTTCAGCTTCTTAAAAAGATATTCTCGTTCCTGCCGAAGAGTATGGACGGTATCAAACCCGTTTTCCTCTTCCCGCTTTTCGGAACACTCCTTATGGGTCTGTTTATGTGCCTTATCAACCCTGTAGTTGGTATTATTAACACAGCAGTTTCAAGCGGACTTACTTCACTCGGACAGACAAGTAAACTTCTTCTCTCAATCGTTCTTGCAGCAATGATGGCTATTGATATGGGCGGCCCGTTCAACAAGGCGGCTTATGTATTCGGCACAGCGGCTGTTGCAACAGGTATTCAGGAAAACTACTGGATTATGGCGGCAGTTATGATAGGCGGTATGGTACCTCCGATTGCCATTGCTATTGCAACAACATTCTTCAAAAACAGATGGACAAAAGAAGAACTCAAGAGCGGTCCTGTAAACTATGTAATGGGTCTTTGCTTCATCACAGAAGGCGCAATTCCTTACGCTGCGTCAGACCCGCTTCGTGTAATTCCTGCTTGTATAGTAGGTTCAGGTGTAGCAGGCGCTGTTTCAGCACTCTTTAACTGCTCACTTCCGGCTCCTCACGGCGGTATCTTCGTATTCCCCGTAGTTGACAATGTATTAGGCTATATTATCGCTCTTGTAGCAGGTTCAGTTGTGGGCGCTCTTATGCTCGCTCTCCTTAAAAAGAAAAGAGTAAATAAAGAAAACTAATTTTAAGAGGTGCAAGTAATGGTTAGCAAAACTGTAAAAGTTATAGATAAAATGGGATTTCATATGAGACCCGCAAACATTTTCGTAACAGAAATGGCTAAGTTTAAGTCAGACATCACTCTTGTTGCGTGTGAAAAGGAAATCAACGGAAAAAGTATTATGAATATTATGGCGGCTTGCATTAAGTACGGCACCGATTTAACGGTTAAGTGCGAGGGCGAAGATGAGCAGGATATGCTCAACAAGGCTTGCGAGCTGATTGAAAACGGTATGGATGATTGATATGAATTCAAGAAAATGCTTTAAAGGCACCGGCGTTTCAGAGGGCTACGGTATCGGAAAAGCGGTTGTCATAAAAGAGGTAAATCTTGACTATTCAGACGCAGTTTATTCGGGCGCAGATAATGAATGCGCCCGTTTGGACAGCGCTGTTAACGCTTATACCGAAGCTACAAAGGCGCTTGTTGAAGATCTTAAAAGCAGAGCAGGAGAAAAAAATGCCGAAATCCTTGAGGGTCATCTTGTAATGCTTGCAGACCCGTTTATGATTGGGCAGATGAAAGAGGCTATCAGTTCAGGTTCAGTTGCCGAGGCGGCTGTTGATACCGTAACAACAATGTTTCATCAGATTTTTTCCGCCGCTCCAGATGAGCTTACACGCCAGCGTGCCACGGATGTTAATGACATAAAAAACAGCCTTCTCAAAATTCTTTTAGGAAAAGAAGAAACGGATATTTCATCCGTTGAAAAGGGAAGCGTTCTTGTTGCGTGTGATTTCACTCCAAGTATGACATCTCAGATTAACCCCGAAAATGTTGAGGCTATAATCGGAGAAGTGGGCGGAGTAACATCTCACAGCGCAATTATCGCAAGGGCAATGGGTATTCCTTGCGTTCTCGGCATAAAGAATGCCGAAAGCGCATTTGAAAACGGCGAAAGCGTTGTTGTAGACGCTGTAAAAGGCGAGATTATTACTAACCCCTCTGAAGAGGATTTGGCTAAATATGAAAAACTCAAAGAGCAGGAACAGCAGGAAAGGCTTATGCTCCGTGAGTATATAAATAAGCCAACAGTAACTAAAAACGGCATTAAAAAAGCTGTTTACGCCAATATTGCAAAGGCAGAGGATGTTCATAACGCTGTTGTAAACGGTGCAGAGGGAATTGGTCTTTTCAGAACGGAATTCCTTTATATGGACAGAACTGAGGCACCGAGCGAAAACGAGCAGTTTGAGGCTTACAGCACCGTTGCAAAGGCGATGGGCGGCAAAGAAGTTATCATAAGAACGCTCGATGTTGGCGGAGATAAAAATATTGATTATCTCCAGATTGAAAAAGAGGAAAACCCGTTTCTCGGTCTTCGTGCAATACGCTATTGCCTTAAAAATACAGAGCTTTTCAAAGTTCAGCTCAAAGCGCTTTTGCGTGCGGCTTGCTACGGAAATATAAAAATTATGCTTCCGCTTGTTTGCTCTGTTGATGAGGTTATAAAGGCAAAAGAGCTTCTTGAGGAATGTAAAGCAGAGCTCAAAGAGCAGGGTGTTCAGTATAAAGACGATATGAGCGTCGGAATAATGGTAGAAACGCCTGCGGCTGTTTTCTGTGCTGATGAGCTTGCAAAGGTTGCAGATTTCTTCAGCATAGGTACAAACGACCTCACAGGCTATACAATGGCTGCTGACAGGGGAAACAGAGAAATATCATATCTCTATGATGCAAAAAATCCCGCTGTATTAAAGGCTATTGAAATAACCATTAAAAGCGCCGTGAATGCACATATCCCTGTTGGAATGTGCGGTGAAGCAGCGGCAGACCCCGAAATGATACCTAAACTTGTGGAGTGGGGACTTGATGAATTTTCAGTATCGTCTTCAAGAATCCTCAAAACCCGCAAAATCATTTGTGAATACGAATAAAAATAAAAAGCACTGAAATCTTAATTGATTTCAGTGCTTTTTCAGTCTGTATTTAATGTTCATCAAAAATTTTTTGATAGTATGTACCCTCTAAATTTTCAGGTATATTAAACTTATTTGAAAGTTTATGAATGGGGGTAATACTAGTTAACTCGTTCCAATAATTCTCGTCATATTGATTAAATATAACATGAGAGAGCATGTGCGGAATTGTTTCAGGTATAAACGGCATATCTTTGAAAATTTCTTTATAGTAAGGTGCGCACAGGGTAGCAAATATATGCCATTGAAAATAGTCTCTGTTCGTATTTTCTTTTTCCCAATAAAAATAAAGTATATCGCGCAAAGTGATAAGAAATTCGTTACCTTTGTCCGAATAAATAAAAAAATTATTGAATATTCTTGTAACATCGTGCGAACTCATTATTGAGTACATAAAAATATTGTTTCGGTACACATAATCAGGTATTCTTCCCGTAAGAAGAATTGTACTGTCCAGCCATAAACCTCCGTATCTAATTAATAATTCCATTCTCAATAAGTCTGATAAAAAAGTATTTGAAATTATACCTTTTTCCCATTTTTCTATTATATGAGGAGGAAATGTTACATATTCAGACATATTGTCTTTAGTTATAATATGAATATTCTTATCAGGCATATGTTTATAAACAGAATTTACACAGGTATTCACTAAAGCCGGTGCCTTTTCAATGCCCTGAAACCAGCAAATCCATATGTTACTTTTGCTGTCACCTATGTTTTTATTAGGGTTATACGGTAATACAAATTTTTCGATTTGTTTGCCGTATTTTTTTCTTGTATATCGAAAAACCTTGTTTCTCATTTCAAGACCGGCAATATTAGTATTTGAATATCCAAGCGATGAAATAAAAACAGTAAACAACCTGTGTTTAAAATTTCCGTCTTTAATAGATTTTTTTATTTTTTCAAGGTTATTCATATTTTCACCTTTAGTTTTTTTAAGTAGCCTATAATGATTTTATAATACATTATAAAGATAATAAACAGAAGAGCGATCTCTATAATCAACTCATATTGTAATGGTAATTCAAAAATTAATACTGTAGCCTGAATAATTAAAATGAAATAAACAAAAATATCTCTTTTTAAATTAATTTTCAAATCGAATTCTTTTTTTATTTTGATTATTCTTGTTGCCCAAACAGCAATATAAGAAAGAAGTGCAGAAATTGATGCACCTAACGGTCCGATTTTATAAACTAATACAATACAGCAAGCTAAATTTACGATGGCGCCTATAAGAGTAGACATTCCTTTTGTTCTTGAATTTTTAGATGCGGAAAACATTCCGCCAAGTACGCCGCACATTGCACCGAATACTACGGAAACCATTAAATATGGCGCATATCTCCAAGCTTCAAAAAACTCATTTGCAAATAATATTTTAGCTATAAGTTTGTTTGCAATAAGAAGTACGGAGCAAACAAAAACCATTCCACAATTGTAGAGATTATATATTTCTGAACAAAAGTCGGTTGTTTTTTCGTTATATTCTTTTACGGCAGACAGCGTCCAGGCCTGATTAAATATACCTTGAAAAATATTTAGTATTGATGGGATTTTATATGAAACAGAATATATTCCGTTTGCCCCTGCGCCGCAGAATGCCAAAATAACATATCTTGCTGAAATATTCGTTATCCACCAAGAAATTGTGTCTACTATTAAAGGTCTGCTATATGAGATGAGTTCTTTTCTCAGGCTTTTATTTATTGGTTTAAAGCTTATGTATCGCCATAATTTTAAAGCAATTGCAATGAATAATGCTGGCATTATGTTACCTAAACAGTAAGCAACAATATATCCCTTAAGCCCGAATTTAAAAACAACAAGGAACAATATGTTTGAACCTAACAATACAATAGAATTTATTATTCCTGAAATGGCAGTAAGAGTTATTTTATCTCTACCTCTTGCTATGTTTGACAGAAACTCATAAATAAGATAGCTTACGTACATAAATATAATCAGCAGACTGTATTTTTTAAATTCGGTATTTATTTCAAAAATATAATTTATACCAATCAGTAAAGAGAAAGCAAAAATTGAAAAAATAATATATTTTATGCCAATAGAGATTGTTTCTGTGGTTTTTGTCTTATCTTCCAGAAAGTCCATAAGGAATCTAAGCATTGCGCTGCTTATGCTGACTGAAAGAATAGGAACACATAATGAAATTGTTGATTGGAAAATATCATATGTTCCGTATTCGGAAGTAGTTAATACGCTGGTATAAAGAGGTATAAGTAAAAAACTTAAAACCTTGCTTCCGAAATTGCTTATTGTAAGAACACCAACATTTTTTATAAGATATTTATACTTTTTCATTTTTCTGCCTTAAAAGATTTATTTATCATATTGTGCTGTATCGATTTTTTAAATATGGTGTATTTATTATTAGAAAATTGATTAATCTTTTAATGATTAACAGAACAAATACTCCTAAAAACCCACCCAAAGTATTATAAACTAAATCTGATACTTGGAATGTTCCGGTTTTAAAGATTATTTGCATAATCTCTATAATCAGAGAGTTAAAAAAACTTATGATTGTAGAAATAACAGTTGTTTGAAAATATGTTCTTTCTTTTTTTCTTATATATCGGTCATAGAAAAAAACAAAAGCGCACATAGGAAGAAACATTAAAATATTCCAAACGACTGAAAAGTCAAAAAAATATTTATTGCTTTCTATCCACCAACCGCCCCAGATGTTTGACAGAGGGTCCAATCTTTCCAAACGCAATCTGCTAAAAACGGTAGCATTGACATTTATAAGAAGATATAGTGAGAAAATAGACTTTAATAGGAAGTTTTTGTTTTTTACTCGAAAGAGAAAATACGAAACAAAATCACCGTTTTTATTCCCTTTTTTAAAATCATAAATAATTTTAAAGATACAAAATAAAGCAACGATTAAAAGCGGAAATAAAAGGTAGTCTCTCAAATAGAATTTAATGTTAACATAAAAAGTGTATAATAGTCTATCCATTTCAATTAAATTTAAATTTTATTTTTGGCAGTTTAGTTTGTTCAGTTGATTCTTCTGATTTTGTTGTACACAATGCCAACACTATAAATCCAATCATACCGGAAGAACTTGTCATAATTCCTGCACCAGTTGCGTGTATCATATATTGTGCAAATGTAGCATACATAAAAGCTTTTTTTGCAAAATCAACATTCCTGTTTGGAAGTGAATTAAATAACCTTAAATATACAACTATAAAGATGACAAATCCTATATAACCAAATTGACCGATTATTGTTTGCCAATAATTATCATGCAGGAACATAGGATATTCCGGACTTAAGCCCCACATTTTATCAAATCCGTATTCATAATATAAAACCGAATAATCACGCGCTGCCTGTGCAGAACCGAATGTTGCAAAGCCGGAACCGAGAGGGAAGAATCTGTTTGCAGTTTTAAAGGCATATTCAAAAAATACATGCCTGGGAGATGTATCGTCAAGAAGGTATTCATTTATTTGGAAAGTGCCGAATAATAAAATTACTATTGCTATCGGTATGAGTACTTTTATACTCAATTTCTTATACTTTTTAAAATAGAAATATAAGAATAAGAAACATACTATAAATACCAAGGCGGGTGATTTTGTTGAAAAACCAATTGCTATTAAACTGTCTCTTATACACATCTCCGAGCCCACGAGACCGA
>UQFL01000049.1 GCA_900540305.1 uncultured Oscillospiraceae bacterium
CGAGATCAGCCTCGGTCTCGTGGGCTCGGAGATGTGTATAAGAGACAGTTATAATGTTTATTATAAAAAGTCAACAAAAATCTAAGTTTGTTAAGATATTAATTGAGTGAATTTTTATTACTTTCGTGATGTTTAAGCGTATCACGAGCCAAGACTCCGGAAAGTACTACAAGAGAAATAAGGTTAGGTATTGCCATAAGTCCGTTAGCAATATCGCTGAAAGACCACGCAATATCAAGAGCTACTACTGAGCCTACAAAAACCATAACGGCAAAAATCACTCTGTAAATGTAGCATACAATTCTCTTTTTAAAAAGATACTCAAGAGCCTTTTCACCCTGATATTCCCAACCGAGAATTGTTGAAAATGCAAACATAAGAATACCAATAGTTACAATAATTGCGCCGGGCTTTCCGAGAACTGATTCGAAAGCGGCAATAGTTAAATTTGCACCTGAAAGAAGTTCTCCGTTAGCATCAGTCATACCGATAACGCCCGAAGAAGCAATTGCAAGACCAGTAATTGAGCAAACTATAATAGTATCAATAAATGTGCCGCACATATTTATGTAGCCCTGATTTACATGGCTGTCAGTAGTAACGGACGAAGCTGTAATTGCGGCTGAACCGAGACCGGCTTCATTTGAGAACACACCGCGTGCTACGCCGTATCTGACACTCTGCATAACTGAAACGGTTATAGTTCCTGCCACACCGCCTGCAACAGCTTTTCCGCCGAACGCCATAGACCAAATGGTTGCTAAACCTGCGGGAACATTTTTATAGTTACATCCGATTACGATAAGACCTGCAATAATATAGAACGCAGCCATAGCAGGAACCAAAACAGAAGATACCTTTGATATTGATTTAATTCCGCCGAAAATTATTATTGCAGTGAATACGGCAAGTACTGTTCCCGTAACCCATGAAGGAACAGTGAAAGTTTGATTCATTGATGATGAAATTGAGTTTGCCTGCGACAGATTTCCTATGCCGAATGACGCCATTACAGTAAACACCGCAAAAGCACCGGCGAGAAACATTGCAAAACCTTTATGCTTAAACGCATTCTTAATAGTATACATAGGTCCGCCGCACATTTCGCCCTTTTCATTTGTTTCCCTATACTTAATGGCGAGAGCACATTCTGCGTATTTTGTTGAAATACCAAAAGCGGCAGCAATCCACATCCAAACAAGTGCGCCGGGGCCGCCTGTAATCATAGCAGTTGCAACACCTACGATGTTACCTGTGCCGATAGTGCCTGCAAGAGCAGTCATAAGCGCTGAGAAAGGCGAAATATCGCCCTTGCCCTTATCCGTTCTTCTTGACTCGGGGCTGAATACCATTTTCAATGAACGGGGTAAATAACGCCAAGGGAGAAATTTTAAGCGAATTGTAAGAAAAATACCTGTTCCCACAAGCAAAACGAGTGTAACGGGACCCCATACAAAGCTATCTATTTTTCCCAAAATTTCCGAAAGTAAATCCATCACAAAACCTCTTTCTTATAATTTGTGTTTTATCTTTCAAGTCCGCTGAACTGACTGTTATAAAGATTATAATAAAATCCTTTTTTATCAAGCAACTCTGTATGAGTTCCTTTTTCGATAACCGAACCGTTATTCATTACAAGAATCATATCTGCGTTTTTAATAGTTGAAAGACGGTGTGCAACAATAAATGTTGTTTTGCCTTTCATAAGAATTTCAAACGCTTTCTGTATTCTTATTTCCGTTCTTGTGTCGATACTTGAAGTTGCTTCATCAAGAATTAGCATAGGCGGGTTAACAAGCATAAGTCTTGTAATACACAAAAGCTGTTTTTGACCCTGAGACAGATTTCCTCCGTCCATACCTATATATGTGTTGTATCCGTCAGGCATTCTCTTAATGAAAGAATGTGAATGAGCTTTTTTAGCAGCCTCAACAACTTCTTCCATAGAGGCGTCAGGCTTACCCATTTTGATATTATCCAAAATAGTACCTGATTTCAGCCAAGTATCCTGAAGCACCATTCCAAATGATGAGCGAAGTGATTTAACATTTATTTTGGAGTAGCCCACAGAATCCGCAAATATCTCACCGCTGTTGACATCATAAAACTTCATAAGAAGATTGATAAGGGTTGTTTTTCCGCAGCCTGTAGGCCCTACTATCGCAACTCTCATTCCCTGTTTAACATTTATACTGAGATTTTCAATAAGCTTCTTATCTGCAGTATAACTGAAGCTTACATTTTCAACATCAATATTACCTTTGACATCTGTAAGTTTTACGCTGTCTTCAGTGTCTTGTTTAACCTCTTTTTCTTCAATAAGGTCTATAAGTCTTCCTGCACAGGCAATAGCGTTTTGAAGTTCCGTAACTACGCCGCTGATTTCGTTGAACGGTTTAGTATACTGAGTTGCATACGCAAGGAAACTTGATAAAATACCAACCGTTATATTTCCTCTTATTGCAAGAAAAGCACCGAAAAGTGCAACAGCGGCATAAACAACGCTGTTTACAAATCTTGTTGCAGGGTTTGATATTGATGAATAAAAAGTTGCGTCTAAAGAATATTTACTGAGTTTGTCGTTTATCTCTTCAAATTTAGTCTGATTTTCGGATTTGTGACCGTAAGCTTCCGTTACTTTCTGATTTGTAATCATTTCATCAACGAAAGCAGTTTGATCTCCCCTCGCCTCACTTTGCAGACGGAACATTTTATATGTTCTCTTTGCAATAAAGCGGGCAATCAAAAATGACATCGGAGTGAGAACTACTACAACAAGCGCAATCCAGAAATTAATATAAATCATAAACGCAAGCGTTCCGATAATTGTTACAACACCCGTGAATAACTGTGTAAATCCCATTAAAAGACCGTCAGCAAGCATATCTGCGTCAGCGATTACTTTACTTACTGTTACACCGCTTGGGTGAGTATCCAGATAACCGAACGGAAGCACCTGTATTTTTCTGAATGCTTTGTTTCTCATATCACGAACAACATTAAATGTTATGCGGTTATTGAGAACATTCATAACCCACTGCAAAACCGCCGTTATAAGAACGATTATGCAAATCTTTATGAGAATAGCCGTCATTGAATCAAAATCAACATTACCCTTGCCCACAATAAAATCTATTGCCTGACCGATGAGGATAGGAACATATAATGTCAAAAGCGCAGAGGCTGTTGCGCAGGCTATTGAAACAAAAACAAGATATTTGTATCGTCCTATATATTTCAAAACTTTGGAAAGAATTTTTTTATTCATATCACTGCGCCTCCTTTCCGAACTGTGATTCATAAATTTCTCTGTAAACCTCACAGTTTTCAAGGAGTTCATCGTGTTTTCCTGCGCCTACACATTCACCGTCGTCAAGCACGAGAATAAGGTCTGCAAACATAACGGATGACGCTCTTTGGCTGACTATAAACACAGTCGGCTTATAATCAAGTTTCAGTATTTCTTTGCGCATAGCCGCTTCAGTAGCAAAATCAAGCGCAGAAGAGCTATCGTCAAGAACAAGAATTTCAGGTTTTCTCACAAGCGCTCTTGCAACGGAAAGCCTTTGCCTTTGACCACCCGAAAGATTCCCGCCGTTTTGCGATATCTTTGTGTCAAGTCCGCCCTTCTCAAGCACGGTTTGGAGCACTTGAGCTTTATCAAGCGCGTCAAGCATTTCCTCATCAGTTGCGTTTGCATTACCCCATTTAAGGTTTTCTCGAACGGTACCTTTAAACAAAACTGCCTTTTGAAGCACAAAACCTATTTTATTTCTCAATTCATCGGGATTTTGCGATTTTACATCAACGCCGTTGACATAAACAGTTCCGCCCGTAGCATCGTAAAAATGCGGAATCAGCGAAACGAGCGTTGATTTTCCGCTTCCTGTACCGCCTATTACACCTATTACAGAGCCCTTCTTTGCCTTGAATGAAACATTTTTAAGTGAGTCCTCTGATGCGCCCTGATACTTGATTGAAACATTATCAAAAAATACTGCGCTGTCATCAGCTTTTACAACATTTTCGTTATGTTCAAGCGTATTTTTAAGTTCAAATACTTTTTCTATTCTCGCAGCGCACGCAAGACCCTTCGTTACAGTGATTATAAGATTTGCGAGTTTTATTAGCTCAACTAAAATCTGGCTCATATAGTTGTAGAGAGCAACTACCTGACCCTGTGAGAGCTCGCCTATATTAACTCTTACAGCACCCACATAAACAAGCACTACGATTGCAACATTGATGATGATATAGGTGAGCGGATTCATCATAGCGGAAATTCTGCCGACCGCTTTTTGAAGATGCGAAAGTAATTTATTTTGCTTTTCAAAGGATTCAATTTCGCTTTCTTCGCTTGTAAACGCCCTAACAACTCTTGCACCTGTTAAGTTTTCACGTGTTTTCTGCGTAACGCTGTCAAGTTCATTTTGAATTTCTCTGTATTTCGGGATGGTATATTTCATAATTCCGAAAACAACAAATGACAAAAGCGGAATTGTTACAAGAAAAACGAGTGCACATTTTACATCAACTGTAAACGCCATTATCATTGCGCCGAAAACGATAAACGGACTTCTCAAGAAAAGTCTGAGAACCATATTTACCCCGTTTTGAACCTGCGTTGTGTCATTAGTCATTATGGTGACAAATGTTGATGTACCCATATTGTCAAGTTCGGAGAATGAGAGGGACTGAATTTTAGCAAACAAATCGTTTCTCATTTCCCTGCCGAAACCTGCCGCGGCTTTTGCGGCAAAATACTGCGCAGTTATTGACGCAACCATACCGACAATGGCAAGTACAATCAAAATTACGGCGTCTGAAATGATTTTTCCGCTGTCATTTTTAAGAATACCGTTATCAATTATTGAAGCCACAACAAGCGGTACGATAAGTTCAAACAACGCTTCAAGCATTTTGAATGCCGGAGCAAAAAAAGATTCTTTCTTGTAATTTTTTAAATATTTTAGCAAACTTTTCATTAAATAACACTCGCTGTTTTGTTAAAAATCTATTAATACAAATGTATATACTATAATAATTTTATAAATATGTCAATCGTAAATGTTGAAACAAAAAAACAGCTCCCAAAAATGAGAGCTGTTTTTGGTGCGGACGATGGGAGTTGAACCCACAAGGAAGCAATATCCACAGGAGTCTGAGACCTGCGCGTCTGCCAATTCCGCCACATCCGCATAACAACGGTATATTAACACAAGTGACTTGAAAAGTCAAATCCAATATAATATAATTATTGGAAATTGAAAGGATTTTTATTAAGAGGAAATATGAATAAATACATTGTCTTAATACTAAGCATTTTAGCAGTATTTTATACGCTTTGGTTTACGAGTTTCGGGAGCCTTACTGAAAATTCAGGGGCGCTTTCAAAAACAGGTCTTGCCCACCCTGTGTTATTCATTATTTGGGGAATACTTGTTTTTACTGCTCTATATTGGGGTATTATTACACTATACAGAAAGCTTTTACCAAAAAACAAAGTATACATAATTCTAACTGTTTTGGCGTTACTCGGAATGATTCTAACTCTTTCGTGCAGATTTGATTACAGCGTAAAAGCTGAATATTATCTTCACTGCGCAGGTTCTCTTACTTTTTCTGTTGCCACGGGGGTTTGTATATTTTTGCTTTATCTGCTTAATTCCAAAAAAGGGGCGTTTTATTCCGTTATATGCACAGCGGTAGGCGTAATACTTATTGCCGATTTAGTTTTACTGCTGATATTCCAGGAGAGCGCTCTTGTTGAAGCCGTTCCCGTTGTTTTCGGTCTTATTATCATACCTATAACTGTTTTCAAAGTAAATGCAAAAAAGGAAAAAATATATGCTTCACGATAAACTAAAAGAGCTTGACAGATACCCGTTTCATATGCCGGGGCACAAGCGAAATCAAAAATTCAATATAGCCGGAAGCGAAATTGATATTACTGAAATAGACGGATTTGACAATCTGCACTGCCCCAAGGGTGTTATTGCTCAAACAGAAAAACAACTTTCCGAGATTTACAAAAGCAAACATTCTTTTATGCTCATTAACGGAACTACCGTTGGCATATTAAGCGCAGTTTTTGCAGTCTTAAACGAGGGCGATACCGTGATTGTAGCTGTAAACTGTCACAAAAGCGTATTCAACGCATGCCTGCTCAGAAAATTACAAATAGTATTATTATATCCCAATTTTGATAAGGACAACGGATTTTATAAATCCATTTCTCAAGAGGAAGTTGACAGAGTTTGCAGGGAGCATAAAGAAGCCAAGGCGGTTATAATTACATCCCCGACATATGAGGGTTATGTAAGCAACATCAGCTGTACTCTGCCGATTATCGTAGACTGCGCTCACGGCGCACACTTTTCTCTCGGCAAGTTTCCTAATTATCCAAACGGTGATATTGTCATATCAAGTCTTCATAAAACATTGCCCGCTTTAACGCAATGTGCTGTTGCAAATATATACAATGAGGAATATACTGACAAGGTAAAATATTATCTTGATATATTTGAGACAAGCAGCCCCAGTTATGTTCTTATGAATTCAGTTTCCATGTGCGCTGATTACATTAAAAACAACGCAGATGATTTCACCAAATTTTGCAAATCACTTGAAAAATTTTATAAAAACACTCATCTTAGCAATCTAAACCTTATTATCTCCGATGACATAAGCAAAATAATTATATCAACATATAAATGTAATATTAACGGGGAAAAACTTGCTGAGATTTTAAGGCTTGATTATAATTTTGAACCTGAAATGGTTAGCAGTGAATATGTGCTTTTAATAACCACTGTTGCTGACAGTGAAGATATATTAAATAAACTTTCCGATTGTCTTTGCGAAATAGACTCAAAGTTGAAAGCAAAGCAAAAACCACCGTTCTGCGAAAGTAAAAAAAGCCGAGAAAAACTCACAATCACGCTGTCAGATTTATTTGAAAAAAGTGAATTAATTAATTCAGCAGGCAAAATTTGCAACGAATTTGTTTATGCATACCCGCCCGATATACCTGTTTTATTCCCGGGAAAAAAGATTGAGGACAGCGATATTAATCAAATATTAAGGCTTTATGAAAGCGGTGTAAATCTTATCAGCGACAGCGATTTACTTCCCCGATATATATTGACAAAAAAGGATTATTAATATAAAATATGTATACAGTTAATAATAAGAAACGAGGTAGTATTAATATGAAAAGAATCAATACTTTAAGCTCACGCAATCTTTGCGAATCAGCAAAGAAAGGCGGCTGCGGCGAGTGCCAGACTTCATGCCAGTCTGCTAGCAAAACTTCTTGCTCAGTAGCTAACCAGAAATGTGAGCAGATCAAAAAATAAATTTGAATTAGAAATCGGCGGTATGAATTACCGCCTTTTTTCTTTGGAGAGACTATGATACACGCATATAAAATGAACGGTTACAATATCATAATTGACCAAAACAGCGGCTGTGTTCATTCCGTTGACGAGGTTGCTTATGATATAATTAAAATGTATGAAAACACACCGAAAGAAGAAATAAAAAAATACATTTTAGAAAAGTATAAAGATAAAGACGATGTAACACCCGAAGATATTGAGCAGTGCTTTGAGGATATAGAAAGTCTTAAAGCTGACGGACGCCTGTTTTCCAAAGATACTTTTGAGGAAACAGCTAAAGAGTTTAAGAAAAGGCAGGGCGTATTAAAAGCAATCTGCCTTCATGTTGCTCATGACTGCAATCTCGCCTGTAAATACTGCTTTGCCGGCAAGGGTGAATATGACGGACCTAAAGGTCTTATGAGCTTTGAGACAGGAAAAAGAGCTCTTGATTTTCTTATTGAAAAAAGCGGAACAAGAAAAAATCTTGAGGTCGATTTCTTCGGGGGAGAACCTTTGCTGAACTGGGATGTCTGCAAAAAGCTTGTTGAATACGGAAGAAGCAAAGAAAAAGAATACAATAAAAATTTCAGATTCACGGTTACAACAAACGGCGTATTACTTAATGATGAGATTATGGAGTTCTGCAATAAAGAGATGGGAAATGTTGTTCTCTCCCTCGACGGCAGAAAAGAGACGCACGACAGACTTCGCACCTGCCGAAACGGCAAGGGCTCTTACGACCTCATTATAGATAATTTCAAAAAATTTGCAGAGTCAAGAAATCAGCAGGATTATTATATGAGAGGAACTTACACCTCATATAATACTGATTTTTCAAAAGATATAATACATATGGCCGACCTTGGTTTCAAAGAACTGTCTATCGAACCTGTTGTTTGCGACCCGTCTGAGCCTTACGCTCTTAAAGAAAATGATTTACCCGTTTTGAAAGAGCAGTACGAAATCCTTGCAAACGAAATGCTGAAAAGATACAGAAACGGTAACGGATTTACATTTTATCACTATATGATAGACCTTGACGCTGGCCCGTGCATAGTTAAAAGAGTATCGGGCTGCGGTGTTGGAACAGAATATATGGCGGTAACACCGAGCGGTGAGCTTTATCCGTGTCATCAGTTTGTAGGCGATGAAAAATTCCTGCTCGGCGATATATGGAAAGGTGTTACAAACACGGCTGTTCTTGAAGAATTTAACGACTGTAATGTTTATTCACACAAAGAATGCAAAGACTGTTTTGCAAAACTTTACTGCAGCGGCGGCTGTGCTGCCAACGCATACCATTCAACTGGAAGCGTAAACGGAATTTACGAATTTGGTTGTGAGCTTCACAGAAAAAGAATTGAATGCGCAATTATGCTAAAAGTAGCAGAGGCTGAAGAAAATCTAAAAGTGGTTTATTAATGTTTATAATCTTTATATAGTAATTGCAAATAATAAGAATATGTTGTAAAATCAAATTATATTTTATTGGGTATTAATATAAGGGGGAAAACTTATGAATACAGCAGAAGAATATAAAAGCAAAGTTATAACTGCAAAGGAAGCTATAAGCTACATCAAAGACGGCGACAAAGTAGTTACAACATTCGGCTGCTGCGAGCCGCTCGGAATCGAAAAAGAGCTTGAAAAGAACTATAAAGATTATCACGATGTTGAAATAATCAATATGCTTATTTTGGGTGATACTCCTTGGGTAAGGCCTGAAATGAAAGGGCATATCAGATACAACTGTTTCTTTGCCTCCGCTTCAAACAGAAAAGGGATTTCATCAGGTATTGCCGAATTTACAACCTGCCATTTTTATGAAATTCCTATAGTTTTGAGAGAAGTAATCAAGCCGAGAGTTGGTATTTATTCAGTTTGCCCGCCCGATGAGGACGGCTATGTTTCCTTGGGAACTAATGTTGATTACATTGAGCCTACCCTTTCCCACTGTGAACTCAAAATTGCTCAAGTAAACAAATATGTTCCAAGGACTAACGGAAAGGCGAAAAAGCACATCAGCGAATTTGACTACTTTGTAGAAATTGACGAGCCTCTTCCGGAAGTACCCTCTGCCCCGCTTTCCGATATTGAAATAGCTATCGGTAAAAACTGCGCATCGCTTATCAAGGACGGAGACTGCCTCCAGCTTGGTATCGGCGGTATTCCCAACGCTATATGCGAAGAGCTTAAAACTAAAAAGAATCTCGGACTACATTCAGAGATGGTTGGCGACGGTGTTGTTGACCTGCTCAAAAGCGGAGTTATTAACAACTCAATGAAGCAGACGCACAAAGGAAAAACCGTATTAGGATTTGCTTTCGGTACTAAGAAACTGTTTGATTATATAGACAACAATCCCGATGTTCTTATGTATCCGATTGATTATGTAAACTATCCTCCAAACATCGCTTTGAACGACAATGTTGTTTCAGTTAACTCCTGTATTCAGGTTGATCTTATGGGACAGGTAGTTTCCGACACTATTGGACTTACTCAGTTTTCAGGTGTAGGCGGTCAGGTTGACTTTGTAAGAGGCGCAACAATGAGTAAAGGCGGCACCTCAATTATTGCAATGCCCTCTACTGCAAAACACGGCACAGTTTCAAAAATCGTTCCTACCATAACTGACGGCTCAGCTATTACAACAACAAGAAACGATGTAAACTGCATTGTTACTGAATATGGCATTGCCATGCTCAAAGGCAGAACGCTTAAAGAAAGAGCGAGGGCGCTTATAAAAATAGCCCATCCCGATTTCAGAGACTGGTTATCAGACGAATTTGAAAAAAGATTTGGCGAAAAAGCGTTTTGATTTTTTAACTAATTCTAAATTTTGTAAAAATTCTATTGTCTATAACAAACACTTGTGATATAATTGCATAAAATTATTTCAAATCTATAAATCAAGGAGAAAATCTATGGCAATCTACAAAACTGAACACTTCGGAATTGCGAGAAAAATCGTTTCCAATATGACATCTGAAAGCTGGGAACAAATCCCTCACGCTATGATGAGCTATGAGCCGGATGTTACCGAAATGCTCAAGGTTTGTAAAAAACTCAATGAAGGAGTAACGGACAAGAGCAAAAAAATTACAATCAACACAGTAATGCTTAAAATCATTTGCGAGGGTCTTATTGCGGCGCCTAAAATGAACTGCACTCTTGATTTTAACAGAAAGCTTGTCAGAGGCACTCTTAATTATCATGACAATATTGATATTTCAATGCCGATGATACTTCACACAGGGGAAATGATGACGGTTAATATGCACGATATGCATAATAAAACTCTTACAGAAATGACAACCGCTATCAACGATACTATCAGAAGAGCAAACAACACTGATATGAACGAGGTAATGTTTGAAGTATCACTTGACAATACTATCAACGGTCTGAAAAAAGGAAAGATAGGTCAGACAATCCGCCGTCTTTACGGCTCAAAAATGCCCGGAAAGCACAAAGTACATACGCTTTCAGGCAGTGAAAAAAAGAAATACTATTCTATTCCTAGAAAAGACAGGCTTACAAAGCACGATATTGAGCAAGGCACAGTAACAGTTTCAAACCTCGGCTCAATTTACAGAGAACAAAAGGGTCTTTGTATGCTCCTTGAAATCATACCACCTCAGACAACAGCTTTTGCTATCAACTCTACACAGAGACGACCGGTTGTTGTTACAGATGAAAACGGAAATGAAAAAATAGAGATTCGTTCAGTACTTCCTATTTCTATTGCCATTGACCACCGTTCTCTTGACTACGGCGACTGTGTTCCCTTCTTCAAGCGACTTGATGAAATATTCGCAGACCCGTCAGTTATCCTTTCTTGGAAGTAATTATTCTAAAAGCAAACGCCGCAGCAATAAAGCTGCGGCGTTTCTTTTTATTTCTTTTTGATTTTATTGAGCATTGAATTTATAGAGAGTATCTGTTCTTTTGTCAATTTACCTCCAAGCATCATAAGCGCTCTTTTGAGTGTAAAGCCTTTTGCGATTTCAAGCATCGTCTTGTTTATTTTAAAGCCGGATACGCTCATACCTTCTTTTTTATCCGAACCTGAGGACATTGCTTTTTTTAGAATCAAAAGAAGTCTAACAGCAAAAATTTTACCTCTGAAAGTAGAAATAATATCTCCAATCGTATCGTTTACTGAATAATATCCTGGAGGAGTAGTTATTTCAAACCAGTTGATAACTTGTCCTTCTTCTTTCATTCTGTAATCTTCGTTGAACTCATCAACTTTTCTTATTATACTTTCATCGGTGCAGTCCCCTGCCTTAGCGACAAGCTTTGTTTCGCCTTTATTTTCAACCTCGAATGTGAAAAACGGATATTCCCCTTTTGTCTGCTTTCCTACGCTTACAGAATTTGCGAAAAGCTCAACTTCGATTTGATTTGTATAAATCTTGACTTTAGTAACATCCTCTACTCTGTCAACATATCTCTTAGAACAGATATGAACAAACGGTTCATCAGAAAGCCATGCTTTATAAGCGTAAAATGAATCCTTTTTATATTTTCTGTCAAAAGTGATAAGTCCCTTGTGGTTCATTCCGTTTTCGCCGCCCTCTGCACGGGCGTCAGCAGCAAAATCAAACATATTCCACACATGAGTAGCCCAAAGATACGGTCTTTTTGAAATCTGCTTAATAAGTTCTTCGTGATAATATGACTGATATTCCTCTGTATAATCTCCCTGAACTGGGTCTGAAGTATGCCAGTTGAGCGCCTCACAGCCATACTCACTTATACCGATAACTCTGCTGGGATATTTTTTGTGGAATTCATCAAACCACGGTCCATACATATCCACATTTCCGCCGTACCAGCCGAAATAATGATTGTAAGATACAATATCGGATATATGCACAATCTCTTCGTCAGGAGAACACATTGTAATTGCAGCAAGCGTTGTAGGTCTTGTTTTATCAAGAGAATGAACAAGGTCATTGAGCTTTTTATGATTGTCTATCATACTCTTATCAGCTGCGCCTGCCATGGTGATTTCGTTTGAAAGACCCCAAGTTACAATACAGGGGTGATTGTAATTCTGGCAGATGAGTTCAGTCATCTGAGAAACTGTGTTATCGTATCCATCAGGCATATGGCGTGAAATATACGGTATTTCAGCCCAAACAACAAGACCTTTTTCATCACAGAGATTATAAAATTCCTGTGCGTGCTGATAATGAGCAAGGCGTACTGTATTTGCACCCATTTCGCGTATAAGTTCAATATCTTCTTTATGATGTTCGAGAGTTAAAGCGTTGCCGATTTCAGGTCTGTCCTGATGGCGAGAAACACCTCTGAGAGGATATTCTCTGCCGTTAAGTATAAATCCCTTATTTGCATCAAACTCAATAGTACGGCATCCAAAGCGGTCTGAAATTCCGTCAACAGCTTCTCCATCTTTAAATATAACGGCATAAAGAGTATAAAGATACGGGTCTTTAACACCGTTCCACAAATGAACATTCTCTATTTCAAAAGATTTTTTTAAGTTACCGTCTGTAAGCTCAGCGTCTGCAACAATCTTGCCCTCTGCATCAGCTATCTGGCATTTTATCTTGCAGTCATTATTAATAACAGCATAAAATTCAACATCAATTTTTGCGTTATTTCCGCTGATTTCGGGTGTGATTTTAACTCCGGGTGCGCCATAATAATCAAGGTCAAAATGGCAATCATCAACAGAAATAATCTTAACATCACGATAAATACCACCGTAGAATGTGAAATCGGCATTTTGAGGATAAACATGTTCATTAGGACTGTTATCAGCAAATACAACAAGCAAATTATCGTCTTTTATATTCTCAACTTTAACACGAAACGCTGAATAACCGCCATCGTGCTTTGCAAGCAATTCGCCGTTGAAATATACTTCTGCGCTTGAATTTACTGCATCAAACTGAATATAATTAATTTTGCCCTTTTCAAAATCATCGGCTGAAAGAGATTTTACATAACAGCACTTACCTCTGTAATAATCGTTTCCGCCGTCCTGTCCGTCAACTCCGTTCCAAGTGTGAGGAACATTTACAATTTGCCAATCCTCAGGAAAAGCAACGGGCACATCTTTACAATCTTTTGAAAAAGCCCATTTTTCATCAATTAGCTTTATTTCCCTCATAATTAATTCCTTTCAAAATATATAAA
>UQFL01000050.1 GCA_900540305.1 uncultured Oscillospiraceae bacterium
GATCAGCCTCGGTCTCGTGGGCTCGGAGATGTGTATAAGAGACAGAAATTGAGTTATAAAATCAAAAAGTAATCTGTTCTCCGACATCTCCTGCACTCGGCAGTGCGCCCGCGGCAGGAAGATTTTTAGGTCTGTAACGCCATTCTTTTTCAAACTCGCCTTCTTTATAATCATGAACAGATTCTACTTTGTCATTCTTCTTTTTAAGGGTCATTGCCTGAATACCCTGAGTATTCTTAGTTGTTTTAAACATAACAACAGCTGTATTAACAAGAAGTTTTCTGCCGTTACTTGCACACAGCACAATGTCCTTATCGACCTCAGTATACATAGCAGATACAAGCGGTGATTTGTCACTGTAAGCGTTTATAAGTTTCTTTCTGTTTGTCTTTGTCTGATAAGAAGAAACATCAACTTTAGCAAGTTTACCATTTTCGAAAATAAAGAGCATATATCCTGTATATTCTCTTATAACGGCAACATAGACCACTTCTTCTCCCTCGTCCATAGAAAGCCTTGATGGCAGATAATCGCCCATTACAGAAGCTTTTGTATCTGCAAAATCGTCTATTTTAGCCTTATATACCTGATGAAAATTTGTAAATACGAGCAATTCATCCTTATTAGAGCATTCTATTTCAGAAATAATTCGGTCTCCCTCTTTTACTTTCTGCTCGCCGCTCATTCTGAGATTTGCTGTTTTAATTTTCTTGGCGTATCCGCCGAGAGAAATAAACATAGTAACAGGGTAATCCTCAACCTCAGGTTCAGAATCCTCTTCTGCTTCTTCAACCTCGTAAAGAATTTCGGATTTTCTGCCAGAATCATACTTTTTAACAATTTCTTGAAGTTCAGAAATAATTATTTTCTTTTTACGGTTTTCACTTGAAAGTATCTTCTCAAGGTCTTCTATTTCTTCTTCAAGAGTTTCTATGTCCTTGATTCGTTTAAGTATATATTCCCTGTTCAAATGGCGAAGCTTGATTTCAGCAACATATTCAGCCTGCGTTTCATCAATACCAAAGCCAATCATAAGGTTGGGAACTACATCAGCCTCGCTCTGAGTTTCACGAACAATTTTAACCGCTTTGTCAATATCAAGAAGGATTTTAGAAAGTCCTTTAAGTAGATGAAGCTGTTTTCTCTTCTTTGAAAGGCTAAAATTAACACGCCTTGTTATACAGTTAATTCTAAACTTAATCCATTCGTTTAGAAGTTCTCTTACTCCGCGAACACCCGGCTTACCGTCTATAAGCACATTAAAGTTGCAGGAGAATGAATCCTCAAGCGGCGTCATCTTATACAACTTAGCCATGAGTTTGTCAGGATCGGTTCCCCTTTTAAGGTCTATTGTGATTTTAAGACCTCTAAGGTCTGTTTCATCTCTTATATCAGAAATTTCTTTTATTTTATTGGTTTTTACAAGTTCAACAATCTTATCTATAATTGCTTCGGATGTTGTTGTAGGCGGAATTTCCTTTACATCAATACAGTTATAAGACTTGTCATACTCATATTTAGCTCTTACTTTAACTGAGCCTCTGCCCGTGCTGTAAATTTTTTCAAGCTCATCACGGTCATAAATAATATATCCGCCGCCCACAAAATCAGGCGCAATAAGAGTATCCGAAATGACATGCTCTTTATTTTTCATAAGGGCAATTGTAGTCTCGCACACTTCTTTGATATTAAATGAAGCAATGGAAGACGCCATACCTACCGCAATACCTATTGAAACATTACACAATACCGTAGGGAAAGTTACGGGGAGCAGCAAAGGCTCTTTCATTGTATTGTCATAGTTATCAACAAAATCAACGGTATCCTTATCAATATCGCTGAAAAGTTCGTTACATATAGGCGCAAGCTTTGCCTCTGTATAACGGGAAGCCGCATACATCATATTCTTTGAATATGCCTTACCAAAGTTACCCTTAGATTCAACATAAGGATACAAAAGTGACTCATTACCTCTTGAAAGGCGCACCATAGTATCATAAATAGAAGCGTCTCCGTGTGGGTTTAACTGCATTGTGCGGCCTACAATATTAGCGCTTTTGATAGTCTGCCCTTTAAGAAGCCCCATATTATACATAGTATAAAGAAGCTTTCTGTGAGAGGGTTTAAGTCCGTCAATTTCAGGAATTGCACGGGACAAAATTACACTCATAGCATAAGGCATATAATTTGTTTTAAGAGTATCTGTAATTAACTCTTTTTTTACAGTACCCGCACCCTCAATATGAACATTTTCATTTAAAGAAGCGCTATAATCTGCTTCGTTAGTCTTTTTTCTTTTTGCCATAATTTCACCTGAATCAGCTTACATCAGCCGCATCAATATAGAGATAGCCGTAATCTGTAATATACTGTTTTCTTCCGTCAAGATTATCACCGAGAAGAAGGTCGAACATCTCCGATGTTTTCTGTGCTTCATCGGGAGTAACAAGAATAAGTCTTCTTGTGGCAGGATTCATAGTTGTAAGTGCCATCATATCAGCTTCGTTTTCACCAAGACCTTTAGAGCGCTGAACAGTATATTTTTGGTTGCCGATTTCCTTTTTAATATTGTCCATTTCCGCTTCGTTATATGCAAAATAAGTCTGGTCCTTGCAAGTAACTTCATAAAGCGGCGACTCATCAATATAGACTTTACCCGCTTCAATTAGCTGCGGCATAAGTCTGTAAATCATTGTAAGAACAAGCGTTCTTATCTGAAATCCGTCATAATCGGCATCAGTACAAATCAATACTTTATTCCATCTGAGGTTTTCAAGGCTGAAAGCGGAAAGGTCTTTAGCCGCTTTGCTTTTCATTTCAACACCGCAGCCGAGAACTTTAATCAAATCGGTAATAATATCATTTTTAAAAATTTTATCGTATTCACACTTTAAGCAGTTGAGTATTTTACCTCTAATAGGCATTATAGCCTGAAAATCTGCGTTTCTTGCCTGCTTACAAGCACCGAGAGCCGAATCACCCTCAACGATAAATAATTCTCTCTCGTTTACATCTTTAGACCTGCAATCAACAAACTTTTGGATACGGTTTGTCATATCTATTTTAGTCTGAAGAGTGGTTTTAAGAGTTTTACGAGTATTTTCCGCCTTTACTCTGCTGCGCATATTGATAATAACCTGGTCGGCAATCTTTTCTGCTTCCATTTTATTCTCAATAAAGTACACTTCAAGTTGTTTGCGGAAGAAATCAGTCATAGCCTCCTGAATAAACTTATTCGTAATGGCTTTTTTAGTCTGATTTTCGTAAGAAGTCTGAGTAGAAAATGAGGAAACAACAAATATAATTATATCCTCAATATCCTGAATATTAATCTGACTGTCAGACTTATTATATTTGCCGTTTGCTTTAAGATAGGCATTTATCTGATTTACAAAAGCGCTCTTGAAAGCTTTTTCGGGAGCACCGCCGTGCTCAAGAAAACTTGAATTGTGGTAATATTCCTTAACCTGTGTTTTGAGGGAAAAGCAAAGCGCAGCTTTAATTTTAAGCTTATAATCGTCTAAATCCTCTCGGTCTCTTCCCTTTCTCTCACATTCCCAATACTGCGGTGATGTAAGCGCAGTATCTCCTGCAAGTTCAGCAACATAATCCCTAATACCGTTTTGGTAGCAATATTCAGTTGTTTCAAATTTTGAGCCTACCTGATTTTTAAAAATAAATGTTACGCCGTCATTAACAATAGCCTGGCGTTTCATTGTTTCTTTGTAAAACTCAACAGGTATATCAATATCCGTAAAAACATTTAAATCGGGCTTCCATCTGATTCTTGAGCCCGTGTCTTTTTTTGCATACGGTTCTTTTTTCAAACCGCCAACATTTTCACCACGCTCAAAATGAAGCGTATAGCAATATCCGTCTCTGTGAATCTCGGCGTCCATATACTCAGACGCATACTGAGTTGCGCAAAGGCCGAGTCCGTTTAAACCGAGTGAAAACTCATAGTTACTGCCGCCGTTGTCATACTTACCGCCTGCATACATCTCGCAGAAAAGGAGCTTCCAGTTTTCCTCATTCTCAGCTTTGTTATAGTCAACGGGAATACCTGCGCCGAAATCCTGCACCTCAACTGAGCCGTCTTCAAAGCGGGTTACGATAATTTTATTACCTCTGCCCTCTCGTGCTTCGTCGATGGAGTTACTCATTATTTCAAATATGGAGTGCTGGCAACCCTCTATACCGTCCGAGCCGAAAATAACAGCAGGACGCTTTCTGACACGGTCAGCACCCTTTAAGGAACGAATACTTTCGTTACCGTATTCTTTCTTTTTAGCCATAGTTACCTCCGTTAAGAGTTCATTCAGATTAATATTATACAAGATATTGTGTAATTGTCAAGATTTGGTAACAAATATTACAATATGGTGAAATTTTGAGAGATGTAAAAAAGATTTGCCTATTAAAATTTGCTGAAAACAGGCGAAAAAATAAGGCGTGATATACACACCTTATTTTCTCAAAAATTATTTATATTATTAATCATTATTTATATCGCTGTTATCGGAATTATATAAATCAGCAATATTTTCCTCAGATATAGTCTTCTCATCATTGTCGTTTGAAGTATCTTCAGATGAAATTTCTGCATTATCTGCTTCATCAGAAACAGTATTTTCTGAAACGCTTTCCTCTTCTTTTGTTTCAACAACGGGAAGAGAACCTGTATTCATAAGAGAATCAAACTCTGCGGAATTGATTTTTTCTTTCTGCAAAAGAGTTTCAGCAACAAGCGTTAACTTGTCAAAATGTTCGGTGAGAATCTTCTGAGTTCTGTCATATGCACTTCTCATCATTTTCTCAATTACTTCATCAATGCGGGCAGATGTTACCTCACTGTAATTATTGACATGACCGTAATCTTTACCGAGGAACACCTCATTATTTTCATCGTTGTAAACAACTGGTCCGATCTCCTCACTCATACCGTATTTAGCAACCATATCTCTGCATATCTGAGTTGCTCTCTGCAAGTCATTTGAAGCGCCTGTAGAAATATCATCAAGCGCAACAGCTTCCGCAACTCTACCGCCGAGCATAGAAACAAGCAAGTCGAGCATTTCATTCTTGGAATCATAATTTTCTTCCTGAGGCTGATACATAGTATAACCGCCTGCACCAAGCCCGCGAGGAATAATTGAAATCTCCTTAACAGGGTCGTGATTTTCAAGATAGAACGCTGCTACAGCATGACCTGCCTCATGGTATGCGGTAAGCTTTTTAGCTTTTTCGCTGTATTTATGAGACTTTTTCTCAGTACCCATTTCAACTCTTGTTGTTGCGTCCTGAATTTCCTTGTCTGTAATTGCCTTTTTGTGGCGTCTTGCCGCAAGAAGAGCAGCTTCGTTGAGAAGATTTTCAAGGTCTGCGCCTGTAAAGCCGATTGTAAGCTGAGCAAGCTCTTTAAGATTAACATCGGGAGCGAGAGGTTTATTCTTAGAATGAACTTTAAGTATTTCCTCTCTGCCTTTTGTATCGGGTCTGTTAACAGTAATCTGTCTGTCAAATCTGCCGGGTCTGAGCAATGCAGGGTCAAGAACATCGGGGCGGTTAGTTGCGGCAATTACAATAACACCGCTGTTTGTACCGAAACCGTCCATCTCAACAAGAAGCTGGTTCAATGTCTGCTCACGCTCGTCATTGCCGCCGCCTGTTCCTGCGCCTCTGTGTCTGCCGACTGCGTCAATCTCATCAATAAACACAATGGCAGGAGCTTTTTTAATAGCCTGAGAGAACAAATCTCTTACACGGCTTGCACCTACGCCGACATACATTTCAACGAAATCAGAACCGGAAATTGAAAGGAAAGGCGCATTAGCCTCGCCTGCAACTGCTTTTGCAAGAAGAGTTTTACCTGTTCCGGGAGGGCCTACAAGAAGAACGCCCTTGGGTATTCTTGCACCGAGTTCTGTAAACTTTTTGGGGTCTTTAAGGAATTCAACAAGTTCCTCGAGTTCTGCCTTCTCTTCGTCACAGCCTGCAACATCGGCAAAAGTTTTCTTGTTGTTATCTTCAATTGACTTTGTTTTAACTCTGCCGAATCCGAGAGTTCTGTTTGTCTCGTTATTCATCGTGTCGCCCATTTTTTTCATCATAAACCAAGCGGCAAGAGTACCGAGACCGATTATAAGAACATAAGGAATCAAACTGATAATCCAGTTGTTTGAATTGCTCTTTTTATAGTTGTACTCAATTTGAGCATCGGGATGAGCTTCGTTATACTCATCAACGCTGTCCCTAATGTCCTCAAGAAAATAAGTAACGCTAGGAACGCTGTATTTTTTCTCAGTTTCAGGATCGTCAAAAGTTGTGTAAACAAGCGCACCAGAAGTAATATCAATTTCAAAAGAAGCAACTTTATCAGTTTTGAAAAGATTAACCACTTCGCTGTATTTCAAATCCGTTTTATTTTGATTGCCGGCAAAAGCAAATGCAACAGCAACAAGAATAATCGGAATCAAAATATAAAAAAGCGCAGATTTCCAATTTTTGGATAAATTGTTCATTAAATGCTATCCTCCGTACGGATATTTAAAATTAAAATATTTTCAGTTTTGTCATCGACAGAAACTCTTTTGTCAACGGTGTATCCGTATACACCGATAACGCCGCAATCGTCAGTAATAACAGGGACTTTATATCTTTTCTCAGGCGGTATATGAAGTTCGTTAAAAAGCTTTTTTAAAGTCTTTTTACCGTTTCTGCCCTGAGGTGATATACAGTCACCCTCTTTTCTGACTCTTACACATACATTTCCAACTATTTTATCACAGTCGCACAAAAAATCAAACTTTTTATCTTTAAATTCACATTTATTTAAAAAATCTTTTACAGACAGTACTGTTTTGTCCACTATGAAAGTACATTCGCTTTGATTTTCTTTGAAATAAGCAATTCTGATTTGACCGTTTGCAGAAACTGCATAACAGTCACCTTTTAGCTGAAAACGGGAATTTTTATCACAAAGAGCGAGTACTTTTGTTATTCTGTATTCATCAACTTTAAATTCATTTTCACTAAGCCAGCGGGATATAATGCGTTTTTTCTCAGCCGAAGATAAATCAATAAACTTTGATATAAGAATAATGTTGTCTTTACAAACATTATCGTATAAAGTTGAAATATGGCTTTCCACAAACGCTTCGTTTTCATTGACGCTTTTAAGTAAGTTTGACGCATTTTTCTCAAACTCACTATTTAGTAATTTAAACTGCGGAATCAGCTTATTTCTTATAAAATTTCTTGAATAATCGTTATCTGAATTAGTACTGTCCACTCTGTAAGGTATGGATTTTTCATCAAGATATTCACGAATTTCAGATGAAGAAATCTCTATAAGAGGTCTTATTATCTTTCCCCTTACAGGAGGAATACCGCAAGCTCCTTTAAGAGATGTTCCCCTTGCAAGTCTGAACAAAAATGTTTCAATATTGTCGGAAAGATTATGGGCGGTTGCAATTTTATCACATTCTATTGAATCAAAAAATTCATATCTGCGTTTTCTGCTGTATTCCTCAACACCCATAGAGTGCCCCGCCGCTTCCTTGACAGCGTCAATATGGATAAGATGAAGCGGCAAATTATTAGCGGCGCAAAAATCTTTAACAAATTTAGCGTCATCAAGGCTTTCTTTGCCTCTTATGCCGTGTTCCACATGAGCGGCAATAAGATTCAAATGGAACTCATCTTTAACACTTAAAAGATAATGCGCAAGACAAATAGAATCTGCACCGCCCGAAAGAGCGATTAAAACAGTATCGTTTTCATTAAGAAGATTAAATTTTTTTACTGTTTCGTCAATTTTACTCTTCATATTTCTTTTCAATACATCTGAAGCGTGTAAATTCCTTATCAAATGTCATTTCAATAGTTCCTGTTGCGCCGTGTCTATTTTTGGCTACTATAAGCTCTGTTGAATTTTCGTCAATCTCATCCTGCTTGTCCTCAGACTGCTCATTTCTGTAGTAATCCTCTCTGTAAAGGAAAAGCACTATATCAGCGTCCTGCTCGATTGAACCTGATTCACGAAGGTCTGAAAGCTGAGGTTTATGGCTCTTGCCTCTGCCCTCCGTACCTCTTGACAACTGAGCGCAGCATATAACGGGGATATTTAAATCTTTTGCCATCATTTTAAGATTACGGGTGATTTCTGAAACTTCCTGAACCCTGTTTTCTTTTCTGACGGCGGACTGTATAAGACCAAGATAGTCAATGATGATTATATCAACATTTTTCAGTCTGCGTATTTTAGACTTAATTTCAGGAACAGTGGTGTTTGAAGCATCGTCAAGATACAGTTCAACCTGAGCATACTCGCCTGCAGCATTTCCAAGTCTTACCCATTCATCATCAGTAAGTTCACCTGTTCTAAGTTTTTGGCTCGGAATACCTGCCGTAGCAGACAAAAGTCTTTCCGCAAGCTGTTCCTTTGTCATCTCAAGACTGAATACAACGCACTTTTTCTTTGCGTACATTGATACATTCTGCGCAAGGTTGAGAGCAAATGAAGTTTTACCCATAGCAGGACGGGCGCCGATAAGAATAAGGTCTGATTTATTAAGACCCGTAATATATTTATCAAGCATACCGAATCCCGAAGGGATTGCCTTGAACTTTTCTTTTTCTTCACTGTTGAGTTTATGTAATCTGTCATAAACATCATTAACAATTACATCTGAAACACGCTTTGGGCCGTTAACATCCTTGCCTTTTCTAATATCATATATTTTCTGCTCAGCAGAATCCAAAAGCATATTAGCATCAGCTTTGCCGCCCGAAGCGTCATTGATTATCTCTTGTGAAACATTTATAAGCGTTCTGAGATAATACTGCTCCTCAACTATTCTTGCGTAAGTTTCAACATTTGCAGTTGACGGTACGCTGTCTCTGAGAGTAATCAGATATTCTCTTCCGCCCGCAGTGTCATAATGGCCCTCTTTTGTAAGCAAATCTGCAATAACAACGGGGTCAATACTTGCCTTAGAGCCTGAAAACATCGACATCATTGCGCCGAATATTGCTCTGTGCTGCGGCAAGAAGAAATAATCCTGTTTAACTATCGTTACAACTCTTTCCATACAGTCAGGCTCAATCAAAATTGAGCCTAATACTGACTGCTCAGCTTCAAGGCTGTACGGAAGAGAGGAAAGATTTATATTTTCATTTGACGCCATATTTTATCATCCGTTCACTTTATGCTTCGGAAACCTGAACAAAAATCTTTGCGCTGATTCCCTGATATACTTTTATTTCAGCTTCAAATGTGCCGAACTGCTTAATATCATCAACTGAAATTTTACGCTTATCTACATCTATGCCGAGCGAGCTTTTAATTTCAGCGGAAATATCCTTAGCAGTTACAGAGCCGAAAAGCTTACCGTTTGCTCCTGCCTTAGCAGACAGCTTAACAGTTTTGCCCTCAAGCTTTGCAGCGTCAGCTTTAGCGGCTTTGATTTCTTCTTCCTTGTGGAATTTCTTTGCGCTTTCTTTATTGTTAAAATCGTTCATAGCCGCAGCGTTTGCTTCAACAGCAAGTCCGCGCGGGAAAAGATAGTTTCTTGCATAACCATCGGATGTATTAACAAGTTCTCCCTTTTTACCGAGATTTTTAATGTCCTGTTTGAGTATAACTTTCATATCTCATTCTCCTCATATTTCCATAATTATCGGCAGAATCATAGGATTCCGCTTTGTTTTATCGTACATCATCTTTGAAATTTCGTCACGAAGGCTTGTTTTAACAGTATTCCAATCGTGATATTTGCTGTTATATGTCTCGTCAATAACATGGCAAGCAAGCTCTCTTGCGGAATTGATAAGTTCCTCGCTTTCACGCACATATACAAAACCTCTGCTGACAATATCAGGACCGCATACTACTTCACCTGTTGAAGAATCAATAGTTGCAACGATAATGATAATACCGTCAGCCGAAAGATGTCTTCTGTCATTAAGCACGATATTTCCTACATCGCCGACGCCGATACCGTCAACATATACTGCACCGCTAGGAACATCATCAAGCTTTTTAATTCCCTTTTCGGAAATTTCAATATGGTTGCCTACATCGCCTACAAAAATATTCTTCTTGGGAATACCCATAGCTTCGGCAAGCATAGCGTGCTTTTGAAGATGTTTTTGCTCACCGTGAACAGGAATAAAATACTTGGGCTTAACAATACCCATCATAAGCTTCAATTCCTCTTGACAAGCGTGACCTGAAACATGAACTTCATACATCTTCTCATAAATTACTTCCACTCCGCGTTTCATAAGCTCATTTACAACATTGGCAACCATTTTTTCGTTGCCTGGAATGGGCGTTGCGGAAATGATTACATAGTCATTCGGAGAAGCAGTAACTTTTCTGTGTTCGCCGAAAGCAATTTTTGTGAGCGCGCTCATAGGCTCGCCCTGTGAACCTGTTGTTATAATAACAAGATTCTCGTCTGAGTACTCTTTAATGCTATCAATGCTGATGAGAAGATTTTGGGGCACATTAAGATAACCGAGTTCCTCGCCAACCTGAACAAGGTTTTCAAGGCTTCTTCCAACAACGGCAACTTTTCGTTTAAGATGCTTTGCAACATCTATAATTTGCTGCACTCTATGAATATTGGAAGCAAATGTGGCAACTACAATTCTTCTCTTTCCCGCTTTCTTAAAGAGATTAAGGAAAGATTCACCTACTATTTTCTCACTCATTGTATAGCCGGGTCTTTCAGCGTTAGTAGAATCCTGAAGAAGAGCGAGAACGCCTTTTGTTCCGTATTCGGCAAATCTCGGAAGATTTATCATATCACCGTCAACGGGGGTCGTATCTATTTTAAAGTCACCCGTATGAACAACTACGCCTGCTGGAGTAGAAATAGCAAGACCGATAGCGTCCGGAATTGAATGGTTTACATGTATAAATTCAACTGAGAATTTACCGAACTTAACTATATCTGTGGGATTAACTTCAAAAAGCTTTGCCTTGTCAAGCAAACCGTGCTCTTTAAGCTTGCCCTTGATAAGACCGATTGTAAGTCTTGTTGAATAAATCGGAACATTGATTTTTTTCAAAAGATACGGTATTGCGCCGATATGGTCCTCATGGCCGTGGGTTATAATAAGTCCCTTAATCTTTTCAGCGTTCGCTTCAAGATAAGAGAAATCGGGAATAACCGAATCTACACCGAGAAGCTCTGTTCCCGGGAAAGCAAGTCCGCAATCGACAACAATCATATCAGAGCCGTATTCATAAACAGTTATATTCTTACCTATCTCGTTCATACCACCGAGAAAAGCAAGCTTAATAGAATCGGCATTTTTTGTGCCTTTAACTGCTTTTGGCTGATTTTTTTTGTTTACCTTACGATAGGTGTAATTGCGCTTAACGGAATTCCGTTTTCCGTTTGCGCTCCTATCGGCGGTATTATTCTGTTTTGGCATAAATAACTCCTTCTATAAATTAAATTTTTTCCGTTCAGCATATATTAGATATATAATATATTACTCATATCGTTTTGTCAAGAATTGCAAAGATACATCCATATTGATTATTACCACTATTAATGCTAAAATATTCCCGCAAAGTAAAAATTAAGGAGAAAAAATGAAGAAGGTAGAAATATATACTGACGGCGCTTGCAGCGGCAATCCAGGCAAAGGCGGTTGGGGCGCAGTACTTGTTTACGGTGGAAAAGAAAAAGAACTCAGCGGAGCTGAAAAAGATACTACAAATAACCGTATGGAGTTAACGGCTGTTATTGAAGCGTTGGGCGCTTTAAATCAGCCCTGCGATGTTGTTCTAACAACAGATTCAAAATATGTTTGCGACGCCATAAATAAGGGCTGGGTTTATTCATGGAAGAAAAACGGCTGGAAGAAATCAGATAAAAAACCTGCGCTCAATGTTGATTTGTGGGAAAAACTTTTGCCATTGCTTGAAAAACACAATGTTGAATTTGTATGGGTAAAAGGTCATAACGGACACCCATATAATGAAAGATGCGATACCCTCGCTGTTTCTGAATATAAAAACTTGTAAAAAAAGGCATTACCTGCTATTTTAGCAGGTAATGCCTTTTACATATATTAACATAATGTACTCAAACCGTAGAGTAATCAAATGCGTTTATACTATTGTATAATTTTGTTACTCTTTGACCTATTACATTTCCAACACAAAGTCTGAAGGTTGTTCTCCTCGGTACAACCTCCTTTTGACACGGGAATAATATGGTCTATCTCAAGCAAAAGATTTGGCTCGTTATGTATAGAGTTACCACAATTGCAACAAGTGAAGTTATCACGAGTTTTGATATACTCTCGCAACTTCTTTGTCATCAAGGTTCTTTGTTCTTTTACAAAAGCACTTGCAGTTAATTTGCTTTCCAACAGTTTAATCAATTCCCCAATTGTTTCTTCCGTCATTGGTACAGTGAAAAATCTTTTTGCGAAGCCACCGCTAGAAGTGTATGAGAATTTGTATTCGACGCTAAAAATATTTTCGTCAATGTAAGCAAATCCGAGCCTTGAATAAAATCCAGCCTCATCATTCTCCATAACATAATCAGGCACATCGCTAAGATACTGCTGATAATCCAATTTGTAATTTTCAATAATCTGCTTTGCATCCCTCAAAGTTTCAAGTTCTTCTACAAGCTGGTAGAGCTTTTGAATTTGTTCGGGATAAGATTTTTTGTTAGGATAGAAGTACTTCACTACATAATCCAATGGGTTATTCTCTGCACTTGCAAACACTGCTGCAGAAACTTCCGCTGTAAACGGAGTTATTGTCTTTTTGTATGGTCTAATATAGTTGTATTCATCGTCATTAACTGTTTCGTTACGAACAACTCTCGTACCAAAAAGTTTTGAAATTGATTGCACTTTTTCTGTGATATACTCATTAAATTCCCTTTGAGAACTCATTAAAGCTTCACAAGTATCTTTAATCTTAGAAAAGTCAGGTGATTCGTAATACTCAATTATCCTATTATTTTCGCCCACAATCTTTTCAATCTCACCATTAATACGAGTTATAAAATCTCCGATGATATCCCATTCTTCACTATCAATGGTTTTAATTTTCTTAATACTATTAACAGTTCTGTCAAACAAATTAGAAACCAATTCATCCAATTTTTCTTGACTTCCCTTAATAACTAATGAATCTTTGTTTTCATTTGCATAATCAATTATTTTATTTACACGCTCATAGTATTCATGATGCTTTTGATTCAAAGCTTCTTTTTGCTGTTCTTTAATGTATTTGTTATATTCTCCCTTACTCATTAACAGAGTGGGATCATTTTTTAATTTTTTTATACAAGCTTCATTAACTACAATTGTTTTCTGTGCCAAATTATTTCCGGCAGATGTAATGTAACATACCCTAATCCTGTAAGCACCGGTATTGTTTAAAACTTGATTACTGTCTCTTATACACATCTGACGCTGCC
>UQFL01000051.1 GCA_900540305.1 uncultured Oscillospiraceae bacterium
CAGCGTCAGATGTGTATAAGAGACAGTAATTAAGGTGGGTATTATGAAAATTTCTTTATTTAAAATTTACAGTCGTTCTAATGCTTTGAGGGGAATTATATTAAAGCCTAAAAATCTTAAACAGCCTAACAAGGCAGTTATAGTTTCGCATGGGTTTGCAAGCAATATGCTTATAACTTTTAATTATGCCAAGACATTTGTTCAGGCGGGTTATGTTGCTTTTTTATATGACTTTTGTATGTCTGGAAGTGGAATAAGCGGAGGAAAAAGCACCGGTATGAGTATCCTGACTGAAAGGGATAATTTGAATGATGTAATTGATTATGTTAAATCACTGCCTTATGTTGATAATGATCATATATCGCTTGCAGGATGCAGTCAGGGCGGTCTCGTAAGCGCTATTACTGCCAAAGAAAGAGAAAACGACATAGAACGCCTGTTTTTGTATTATCCGGCTTTATGCATACCTGACGACGCAAGGCGAGGTCATATGATTACTGCAAAATTTGACCCAAATAATATTCCGGATACTTTTTATGCTATCAATGTAAAACTAAGCAAAAAATATGCTGAGGATGCTAAAACTTTTTCATCACTTTCCGAAATATGCACATACAGTAAACCTGTTTTGATAGTGCATGGTATTGAGGATAGTCTAGTAAGCATTGATTATTCAAGAAAAGCAAGCGCTATATTCAAAAACTGTGTATTGAAAGAAGTCCACGGTGACCATGGCTTTATCCGAAAAGGTTTTAAAGCTTCGAAAACTGAAACTTTGAACTACATAAAACAAAATAATCTTTAATTAAAAATAAAGGCGCATAGATTATCCTATGCGCTTTTTTAACTCTGATAAGAAAGCTTTTGCAGTTTTTGAAAATATCTGATTCTTTTTCCAAATTATGCTTGATTGCAAAGTTATAGAGGGATTTAAAGGTATGAATTTTAAATCATTAGTGCCGGTATAATTGATAAGTTTATCAAGGGTAAGAGCGTATCCCATTCCTTCATCAACCATTAACGATGCGTTATAAATCAAATTGTATGTGGCAACAGTCTCAAAATCTATATTATTAGAGTTGAGCCATGTGTTCAAATTTTCTTCAATTTGAGATTGCCTTGAAAGAATAATCGGCAAGCCGTCAAGGTCCTGAGGCGTTATATATTCTTTATTGGCAAGTGGGCTGTCCTTATTCATTAACAAGCCCCAAGTGTCTGTTACAGGCAATTCTATGGCGTTATATTTATGTTTGTCAATTTCACCGAGGATTAAAGCAAAGTCAATTAACCCGTTGTCGAGTTTTTCCAATGTGTCTTTTGCATCTCCGCTTAATATGTGAAGTCTTATTGAGTGATTTTTTTGAAGTGCAGAGATGCATTTTAAAATATACCTGACTGAGTCTGATTCTGCAGCGCCGATGTATATATCACCGCTTAAATCGGTGCTTTCTGCTCTAACTTCATTTTCCGTCTTTGCAACAAGAGATACAATTTCTTGAGCTCTTTTTCTTAAAAGTACACCGTCATCAGTGAGTGTTATTTTTCTGCTTCCTCTGATGAAAAGCTGTTTTCCGAGTGAATCTTCAAGTTCTTTAATTTGTCTTGAAAGCGTCGGTTGGGTTAAATGCAGATGCTCAGCCGCCTTTGATATGCTTCCTTCTTCTGCAACTGCCAGAAAATTTTCTAAAACTCTTAATTCCATACTATCACCAAATTAATTATAACATCTAAAACTATGCCTGTAAAGCATAGCTGAATATGTAGTATAGGTATTTGTTGTTTTTCTAAAATTGTTTTATAATTAAATAGGATGATAATTTGTAATTTTAGGAGGTTTTGTTATGGAAAAGCAAACTGCGGGAAGAAACGGTCTCGGTGACTTAGCCCCGAAATTTGCTCAGCTTAATGATGATGTGCTTTTCGGAGAGGTTTGGTCAAGGACTGACAAACTTTCGTTGAGAGACAGGTGTATGATAACAGTAACGGCTCTTGTTTCAAAAGGCATAACTGACAACTCACTCAAATATCATATTGAAAATGCTAAGAAACACGGCGTTACGAAAACCGAAATGGTAGAAATCATTACTCACATTGCTTTCTATGTTGGATGGCCTAATGCGTGGGCAGTTTTTCCGCTTGTTAGAGAAGTGTATGCTGATGAAAAAATTAATGCTTCGGATTCTTTATTCGGACTTGGCGAGGAAAATACTGCTTTTGAAAAATATTTCGTTGGAAAAAGCTACTTGAAACCATTAAATATTGAAGGTGTAGGAGTATATAATGTAACTTTTGAGCCGAAATGCAGAAATAATTGGCATATCCACCACAAAGGCGGTCAAATTTTGCTTTGTACTGATGGTGAAGGCTGGTATCAGGAGTGGGAGAAGCCTGCAAGAAAACTAGTTCCCGGTGATGTAGTGTATATTGCTCCTGAAGTTAAGCGTTGGCACGGGGCAGGCGCTGATGAATGGTTTACTCATATAGCTATTGAAATTCCGGCTGACGGCGCTAATAATGAATGGCTTGAAGTTGTTGAAGACGATGAATATGAAAAATTATAAATAAGGAGAGTTTATTATGTTAGGTGATTTTACTTATTCAAACCCCACAAAATTATATTTCGGTAAAAATGCACTTGATGGATTGAAAGCAGAACTTGATAAATACGGAAATAAGGTAATGCTTTCATACGGTTCAGGTTCAATTAAGAAAAACGGAATTTATGATGATGTGGTTAAAATCTTGAAAGACTGCGGCAAAGAAATCATTGAGGATGCCGGTGTAATGCCAAATCCCACTGTTGAAAAGCTTTATGAGGGTTGCCGCCTTGCAAAAGAAAATAATGTTGATTTGATTCTCGCTGTTGGAGGCGGTTCTGTATGCGATTACGCAAAGGCTGTTTCCGTATCTACTTACTGTGAAGAAGACCCGTGGGACAAATATTATCTCCGTATGGAAGATGTTGACAATAAAATAATTCCTGTCGGCTGCGTTTTGACAATGGTGGGAACAGGCTCTGAGATGAACGGTGGTTCTGTTATTACAAATCATGAGCAAAAGCTTAAAATAGGTCATGTATTCGGCGATAATGTATTTCCAAAGTTCTCAATTTTAAATCCTGTATACACATTTACTCTTCCTAAATATCAAATGGTATCTGGATTTTATGATATTATGTCACATATTCTTGAACAGTATTTTTCAGGCGAAGATGATAATACTTCTGATTACATTATGGAAGGATTGTTGAAGTCGCTCATTAACAGCTCTCTCAAAGCCGTTGAAAATCCTCAAGATTATGAAGCACGCAGTAATATAATGTGGATTGCAACATGGGCGCTCAATACATTGGTGGCTAAAGGAAAGACAACTGACTGGGAAGTACATATGATAGGTCAGGCTTTAGGAGCACATACAGATGCAACTCACGGAATGACACTTTCTGCTGTTTCTATACCTTATTACAAAAAGATTCTTCCTTACGGACTCGCTAAATTTAAACGCTATGCAGTAAATGTATGGGGTGTAGACCCTAATGGCAAAGCTGATGAAGAAACAGCTCTTGAGGGACTTAAAAAAATGGAAGATTATATGCGCTCACTCGGTTTGGTTATGAATATTTCAGATTTGGGCGTTACCGATGAAATGATTGACGGTATTGCCGACTCCACCTTCATTATGGAGGGTGGATATAAAGTTCTTACTCATGAAGATGTTGTTGAAATTTTAAAAGAGAGTATGTAAATTTAATTAGTAGTATTTAAAAGCCTGCGTTTTATAACGCAGGCTTTTTTGAGTAAGTCTATATATTATTATATATTTAAAGAAAATAATTCTTGTTTTTATATTATAGATGTGTTAAATTTATATTATATGTGTTGGTGAATATTAATAGTTTTAATTCACCGTTGCGGGGTAAAGTTATGAATTTTAAAGAAGTTTTTGCACCTAATACAGGAGGGCCTTCAGATTTTTACAGAATACCATCAATGATTACAACAAAAAACGGCACGGTTGTAGCTTGCGCGGATGCTCGTTTTTGTTCGGGGATGGATAACCCTAACAGAATTGATAAGGTAGTGCGGCGCAGTTCAGACTGCGGTAAAACCTGGGGTGAATATATAACTGCTGTTGAGGAACAAGGCTCTCGAAAAATGAAATCATCAGCGGCGATTGACCCCGTTATGACTTATGATGAAAACAAAGGCCGTATATATCTTCACTATTCTCATACTCCCGCAGGAGTTGGAATTAGAAACAGTAAATGTGCTGTTGGTGAAACAGAAAACGGTGATAAGATTATTAAATCCTGTTTAAAAAAATATATTCTCAGAAAAGGTAAGCTTTATACTATGCAAAACGGAAAAACAGAGTATAAAGTTTTAGAAAACGGCGATGTTCTTAAAAATTCGCAAGTTGTCGGGAATATATATACAGGTAAAAAGTTTAAAGAAGTGTCAACTTCATATCTAATGATGTGTTACAGCGATGATGACGGGCTGACTTGGTCGAAACCTGTATCACTGAATAGTAGTGTGAAAAAAGATTATATGAGTTTTATAGGACCCGGACCAGGTCGAGGCGTTGTAATTCAAGAAGGAAAATACAAAGGCAGACTTGTAGTTCCTATTTATTTTGGTACAAGAACATTTCCGTTGCGTTTATCCTGTGCCGTAATTTACAGTGATGATGGAGTAAGTTGGAAAATGGGGGAGACTCCAAACAATCTGCGAACTGTTGACGGCAGAAAACTTAATTGCATGACGATTAAGAACAGTGAAATGCTTACTGAGTCACAGCTTATCGAACAGGAAAACGGTGTTTTGAAACTGTTTATGAGAAATCATGACAGTAAGCGAAGAGTTGCGGTGGCATACAGCGATGACGGTGGCGAGAATTGGCGAGATTTTGCATTTGACGAAACGCTTCCTCAGCCGATTTGCCAAAGTTCTGTTTTGAAATTAAAAGGGTATGATAAGCCTTTAGTTGTTCTTGTTAATCCGTCTGACGAGAAAAAGCGGTGCAACGGCACGGTTATGCTGTCGGAGGATGACGGAGAAACATTTCCGTATAGGCGTCAGCTTAAAGAAGACGATTTTGTTTACAGCTGTATAACTCAACTACCAAACGGAAATGTGGCTGTTCTTTTTGAACCTGACTCTAAATGCAGACAGATTTTGTTTGCTGAAGTTTCAGTTGAGTGGATTAAAGGACAGGATGATAAATAATAGACTATAGGATAGGGGTAAAAGTAAGTGGCTAATTCATCTAAAAACATTAAGCAAAAAATTTCTAATGTAACTAACTATTGGAACTCTCCCCCTGAGGGCAGATATATGCCTTTTAAGGAGATTGTTTCATATGCGGGCGGAGGTATAGGTGTTAAATTCCTTGCTGTTATGGCAACGAATATGATCCTTTCCGCTACGAATGTATTGATTGGTAACACACTTGGTGTTGATCCGATTGATATGTATATTATGTATTTTATTTCTGTTCTCGTTAATATTCCGCTTTCAGGAATCAGAGCTAATATTATTGATAATACGAGAAGCCGAGAAGGTAAATACAGACCTTACATAGTTAAAATGGGTATCCCCAGCGCAATTGTTACGATTTTGTTTGTATGGTTCCCGTATAATCAGTTCGGTGCGCTTTTCGGCGAGGGTACTATTTTCGGAAAAAGTAAAGCATATGTTGTAACTTGTACGCTTATTCTTATATTTAACTTTATTCAGAATTTCTTCTATTATTTCTTCTCAGAGGCGTATGATAACCTCATTCATGTTCTTTCTCCAAACACTCAGGAAAGAGCGGATGTATCTACAATTAAAGGCGTTGTTTATTCACTTGCTCCGTCAATTCTTAACCTTGCAATGCCTATTTTTGCTCAGCTCTTTACAAATAACAATATGTACGATATCAGACTTTACAGATATATTTATCCTCCTCTTGCGATACTCTCTGTAATTCTCAGCATTGTTGTATATGTTAACACAAAGGAAAAGATTGTTCAGGCAAAGACTCATGTTATCCAAGTTAAATTTATGGATTCATTGCGTGAAGTACTCCGTAATAAGTATTTCTGGGTAATCGCAATGGCTACATGGCTTGGTTTCCTTGAATCTTCAATGACAGTTGTTCTCGGCTGGCTTTATAACTACGGTGGAATTTGTAACGGTTCAACCTATTCTCTTATCACTCTTGTATGTCAGAATGCAGGTCTTGTGGGTATGCTTCTTGCTCCGTTTGCAATCAGAAAGTGGGGCAAAAGATTTGTTCTTATCGGCACAAATGTGCTTAACATAGTGTTTATAGCATTAATGTTCCCCGTTGTAAGAGTTATCGATATGTCGGGAACAAGCACAAGTGCACTTGATACATGGATTCCTCTTATTCTTCTTGTTGTTTGCTACTGGATGAATAACCTTATGAACGCATTTATGCAGATTCTTACCCCATCAATAAATGCGGATATTAGAGATTATCAGCAGTATATCAGCGGCGAGCGAATTGACGGTATGTTCTCTACAATAACTGCTATCGGCGGACTTATTACTGTTGCAAGCAGCGGTGTTGTTAACCTTCTTTATAATAAATTCGGTATTAATGTTGAAACTGCAGAGCGTGTTATGAACGACCCTGAAGTTATGAACAAAGTGCTTAGAAACGGCTCAGTAGTAAAAGATGTTATTGAAGCAGCAGATACCTCAAGCATTACATATTTCTCACTTTACAGCAGCGATATTCTTCAGACCATTTGCGGAGTTTTGATTCTTGCTTCTATTGTGGGTGCGTTTATTAATGTTGTGCCTTATTTCTTCTATGACTTGACCGAGCTTAAACAGCAGGGTGTTATTAGAGTATTAAAAATCAGAGCTTTCTTCGAAGACTTCGGCAACAACAATCTTGATGATGAGAATCTTGTTGAGGTTATTGAGATGATTGAGGACGCTCAGGTATTAATCAATGAAGAGGTTCAGAAAGAATCTAAGGAAAATATTAAGAAAGCAAAGGCATCAAAAGACTCTCAAAAAATAATTGAAGCTAAAGAAGAATACAAGAGAATTAAAGAGAGAAATCTTGATATTAAGCTTGCTCCCTATGTTGTAAACGAGATTAACAGATTCAATACTGAATTAGGTAAGATTCAGATTGCAGACGCTCAGATGATTTATGACAGAGGACTTGAGGGCCTTGAAAAAGTTTCTGTTGAAGAGCTTAGAAAAAGTCTTGCTGAAGCTAAGAGACTTCCAAAATCTACTCAAGAAGAAAAAAAGCTTCGTAAATATAAGATTGACTTTGCTCGTACACGCCTTACAGCAAGAAAGTATCAGAATAAGTATTACAGCGAAACTAATAAAATCGCTACACCTGATTATACAGAGCTCAATGAGCTTTATCAGTATGATAACGCGCTTGCAGATAAGGAAGAAGAGATTTATCAGAGAATGAATGAGGCTAAGCTCAACAGCGATAAAGAAGCTTATAACAAATGCAAGCAGGATGCTAAAAATATCAAAAATGATATTAAAGAGCTTAATAAAAAGATTAACGCTGAGCAGAACAAGCATGTAAGCTACAACCGTTCTGCAAAGGCTTATCTTGACGCAGTTAGACTTCTTAAACAGGCAGAAAATTATACTCATATTGAAGAGATAAGAGAGCGTTATAAGAGTATAATTGAAACTGCGTAAACATCAAATTCGAGGTGCGCATGGAAACATATAAATTAACAGGAAAAGAAACACTCGGCGTAGAGCTTGGCTCAACGAGAATTAAAGCAGTTCTCATTGATGAAAATTGTAAACCTATTGCCTCCGGCGGCTATAATTGGGAAAACAGTTTTGTAAACGGTTATTGGACATATAGCTTAGATGAGGTTTGGAAGGGTATCCAGGTGGCATATTCAGAACTTAATAATAAGATTTTGGATATGTGCGGTTGCAGAATTGAGACTCTTTCAGCAATAGGTTTTTCAGCAATGATGCACGGCTATCTTCCGTTTGACAAGAACGGCGAGTTACTCACTCCTTTTAGAACATGGAGAAACACTACTACTTCACAGGCGGCAAAGGAACTTACGGAACTTTTCGGTTTCAACATTCCGCAGAGATGGAGTATTGCGCATCTATATCAAGCTGTTCTTAATAATGAGGAACATATTAAATACATTGATTTCATTACAACACTTGCAGGATATGTGCATTGGAAACTTACAGGTGTAAAAGCTGTTGGAATAGGTGAGGCATCCGGTATTTTCCCGATTGACAGCGACAATAATTGTTATAATGCTGAAATGCTTTCAAAATTCTCAGAACTTGAAAAAATAAAAGATATGCCTTGGAATGTAGAGGAGGTTTTGCCCGATGTTCTTTTGGCAGGTGTTTCGGCAGGCTGTCTTACTGAAGAAGGCGCTTTGCTTCTTGATCCAAGCGGTACTCTTAAAAGCGGAATTATGCTTTGTCCACCTGAGGGCGACGCAGGTACAGGTATGACTGCTACAAACAGCGTCAGAGTTAAAACAGGCAATGTTTCTGCGGGTACTTCGATTTTCTCAATGATTGTGCTTGAAAAACAGCTTTCCAAAGTATATGAGGAAATAGACCTTGTAACAACGCCGACAGGAAAGCCTGTTGCAATGGTGCACTGTAACAACTGTTGTACAGACCTTGATTACTGGGTGAATGTTTTCTATGAATTTGCTCAGAAGTCCGGCAGTAATATTTCAAAGCCTCAGGTATATGACATGCTTTATAACGAGGCTTTGAGTGCTGATAGTGACTGCGGCGGTGTAATAAATTATAATCTTTTTTCGGGAGAACCCGTTTCGGGTCTTGAAGATGGATTACCTATTTTTGCAAGAACAAGAAACAGCAAATTTAATCTTGCTAATTTCTTTAGAGCGCAAATATATTCAACTATGGCTACACTTAAAATCGGTATGGAAATTCTTGAAAAAGAGAATGTTCAGATTGATTGTATTATGGGCCACGGCGGTTTGTTTAAAACTCCCGTTGTAGGGCAGAAACTTATGGCAGGAGCGCTTAATTCACCCGTAGCTGTTATGGAAACAGCAGGAGAGGGCGGCGCTTGGGGCATTGCTGTGCTTGCTAAATTTGCTGCTGATAATTCAAATCTTTCACTTGAAGATTATCTTGATACAGTTGTTTTCAAAGATTGCGCAAAGTCTGTTATAAATCCTGATTTCGAGGATGTAAGCGGATTTGAGAAGTATATGAAGTTATATAAAGACGGTCTTGCAGTTGAAAAAACGGCAATTCAAAGCTTATAAAGGAGAAAATCATATGGCTATTAAAGATTATGAATTTTGGTTTGTGGTAGGAACACAGTTCCTCTACGGTGAAGATATATTTGAAACAATCAATTCTCACGCTTCTGAAATGTGTGAGGAATGGAGCAAAAAGATGCCTTGCGCAATAAAGGCTGTGCCCTGTGTAAAAACATCTTCTGAAATTCTTGATGTTATGAGAAAGGCAAATTCTGATGAAAAGTGCGCAGGCGTTATCACTTGGATGCATACTTTTTCTCCGTCAAAAGCGTGGATTGCAGGATTTTCAGAACTGAAAAAACCGTTTCTTCATGTTAATACACAGTATAACCGTGATATTCCGTGGAATGAGATTGATATGGATTTTATGAATCTTAATCAGTCCGCTCACGGAGACAGAGAGCACGGCTATATTACTGCAAGAATGAGACTTAAGAGAAAAGTTATTGCAGGTTATTGGAAAGATGAAGCTTTCCAGAAGAAAATGGAAGTATGGATGAGAGCGGCAGTCGGCGCTGCTGAGTCTCGAAAGGTTCATGTTCTTCGTATTTCCGATAATATGAGAAATGTTGCGGTAACTGACGGCGATAAGATTGAAGCTCAGATTAAACTCGGATGGCAGGTAGACCATTACGGTGTTTGTGATGTTATCAGAGAAGTAGAAAATGTTACTGAGGCTGAAATTGACGAGCAGATGGCAGAATATGAGAAGTATTATACAATGGATACTGATAATATTGATGCTGTTCGTTATCAGGCAAAGGAAGAAGTTGGAATCAAGAAGTTCCTTGAAAAGCATAATTTCAATGCTTTCCATACTAATTTCGAGGACCTTCAGGCACTCAAACAGCTTCCCGGCCTTGCTTCACAGGATTTGATGAGACAGGGTTATGGTTTTGGTGCTGAGGGCGACTGGAAAGTTGCTGCAATGCTTCGTGTTATGAAATGTATGGCTGAGGGTCTTGACGGCGGTACTGTATTTATGGAGGACTATACATATCATTTTGAACCGGGTAATGAAATGCTTCTTGGCTCTCATATGCTCGAGGTTTGTCCTACCTGCGCTGCTGAAAGACCTAAAATTCAGGTTCATCCTCTCGGTATAGGTGACAGGGAAGACCCTGCAAGACTTGTATTCAAGGCGCAGACTGGCAAGGGAATCGTTGTTACTCTTGTTGATATGGGCGACAGACTTCGTATGATTTGTAACGATGTTGAATGCAAAGAGCAGGTTAACGATATGCCTAAGCTTCCTGTTGCAGGCGTTTTGTGGAAACCGCTTCCTTGTCTTCAGACTTCTGCTGAAGCGTGGATTTATGCAGGAGGCGCACACCACAGTGTTCTTTCTTACAGCCTTACTGCTGATAATATGCGTGACTTTGCAGAGATTATGGGCATTGAATTTGTCCATATTAATGAAAATACAGAAATCAATGAGTTCAGAAAAGAGCTTTTCTATAATGATGTAGCTTATAAACTCGGAATGTGAGCAGGGTGTTGTTATGCTTGAAGAATTAAAGGAAAAGGTTTATAGAGCAAATTTACAGCTTGTTGAATATGGCTTAGTTGTTTTAACTTGGGGCAATGTTTCTGAAATTGACAGAGAATCAGGACTTTTTGTTATCAAGCCGTCTGGTGTTCCGTATGATAAAATGACTGCTGACGATATGGTTGTTATGAATCTTAAAGGGGAAAAAGTTGAGGGTAAATTAAACCCGTCATCTGATACTCCCACACATTTGGCGCTTTATAATTCATTTGATAATATCGGCGGAATCGTTCACACACATTCAAGCTGGGCTTGTTCTTGGGCACAGGCAGGAAGATATGTGCCTGCTTACGGCACTACTCACGCTGACTTTGCTAACGGTGCAGTTCCGTGCACAAGAGGACTTACTGAGGAAGAAGTTAAAGGCGAGTATGAACTTAATACAGGCAAGGTAATTGTTGCGGATTTTGAAAAAAGAAATATTTCTCCTGACGAATGCCCCGCAGTTCTTGTTCATCGTCACGGCCCGTTTGCTTGGGGCAAAGACGCATTTAAAGCAGTTGAAAATGCTTTGATTCTTGAAGAAGTATGCAAAATGGCTTCAAGAACAGAGAGAATTGCCGCTATGAGTTCTGATTCTAATATCGGAATTGAGCAGTATCTGCTTGATAAGCATTATCAAAGAAAACACGGCGCTAATGCTTACTACGGACAAAACAATAAATAACAGAAAAAACTCCTGCATTTTTTGCAGGAGTTTTTTGTTGCAATTTGTATAAATAAAAGCCTAACGGATTAACCGTTAGGCTTTTGTGTTTTAGTGATTATCTTTTGAGGTCATCCCAAGCTACGCCGTCAATGTGGAACAATTCGTCAAAGTCATAACGGTTGTTCTCATCTTTTCTGTGGCTGGGATACCAAACCTGAGCAAAGAACGGGTTTGTCTTAGCGATTGCATCGTAATCCCAAGCTTTCTGAGGAATGTAGCACTCAGGGCACCAGTGACCGCCGAGAAGGATAAGCGCGGGGCTTGCTTCGAATTCAGCACCGCAGTGACCGCATTTCCATTTAAGCTTAGTAGCCATATCGCCCTTAGTCATTGACTCAGAGAGACATTCACCACCGCGGAATTTAGCAGCCTGCTTCATATCTTCAATGTCAAGCTCTGATTCCGGCTTGCTCTCATCATAACCGTGATCAAGCTTAAACTGCTCAGCAGCGCTGTTATCTTTATCAAACTTAATGATTTCAAAGTCTTCCCACTTTTTCGGAATCTTTTCCCATTCTTCTTTAGAGCCATAGTAAGCGCTCATACGAACGGGATCGTTTGTTTTAACCCAGTCAAGAGTACCGAAACCGGGAGTTTCAGCTATCTTCTTCATGAACGGCTTTGCGCAAGCTGCAACAAGGTTCTTGGGAAGATAGCGGGGAATTTTGAAGTAGAATTCAACCTGGTTAGCAAGACGGTTGAAATATTCCTTAACAGGAAGATTCTCACGGAAGTGAAGGAAATCTTCAAGCTTGTCGCCGTCTGCATAGAACTGACCGTGGAAGTTCTTTGTGATGAACCAGTTAGGCTCAAAGAGTTTTTCAGGGCCTGCAAGACCGAGTGTACCGAGAAGAAGGCACTCAAACTCATAGTTAGAAATTCTGTATTCTTTACCAGAACCGATGTTGAAGAAGTGATTCCAGAAGTCTGAACCAAGGTGACCTGCAGCATCTTCAGTTACAAGGTTGCACATAAGTCTACCTGAGTCTTCAACAGTACACCATTCAAGTACACCGTTGATCGGAACATGGAACATAATGGGATCCATATTCTTAAGAATGTTGGGATAAAGAATACCTGACTGACGCATTACAACCCAGTTCTTAATGCCGCTTTCAACGAATGTACGCTCAGCAACAGTCTTAGAAACTGCATAGTGGTCATAGATAGAAATTTTAATCGGGTCTCCGCAGCGTCCCCAGTGAATGGGATAGTTACGGCCGCCTGTTTCAGCAACAGTACCTATGTAGCAAACTTTTACAGCGTCCGGATCGGGCTGTGCAAGAACAGCTTTTACAATGTTCTGAGCTGCGCCGATGTTTGTTTTCTGAGTTCTGTAAGGCTTCCAGTCAGCAGTGGGGGATACCATACCGCCAACATGAAGAACATAGTCAGAACCTGTTACACCTTCAAGAATTGCGTCATAATCAAGAAGATCGCCCCAAACGATTTTTACATTGGGCTTGCTCATAAGAGGTTTAAGCTTTTCTTCGTTCTTAGCGCTTTTTCTTGCAAGCATTTTGATGTTTATTTCGTTGGGCTTTTTGAGCATTTCCTGAACGGCTGCCCAGCCCATATTACCGGTACCGCCGGTAATAAAAACAGTTTTCTTTGCCATTTTGTTTCCTCCAAATATGCAAAATATTACAGTTGATATCTGTCTCTTATACACATCTCCGAGCCCACGAGACCGAGGCTGATCTC
>UQFL01000052.1 GCA_900540305.1 uncultured Oscillospiraceae bacterium
CGAGATCAGCCTCGGTCTCGTGGGCTCGGAGATGTGTATAAGAGACAGATATCAGACTTTTGCAAAGAAGCTTGTTGAGGAAGACCTTGCATATCCCTGCTTCTGCACAGCTGAGGAGCTTGACGAAATCAGAGCGCAGCAGGAAAACGAGGACATCAAAGGCTATTACGGCAAATACGCAAAATGCAGAAATCTTTCATACGAGGAAATAAAAGATAAAATCGACGCAGGTATGACATGGACGCTTCGTCTTAAATCCCCAGGGGATTACAGCAAAAAATGCGTTTTCGACGATATGATAAAAGGCAAAATAGAAATGCCTGAAAATGTTCAGGACATTGTACTTCTCAAATCAGACGGCATTCCCACATATCACTTTGCAAGCGTTGTTGACGACCACCTTATGAGAACAACGCACATTGTAAGGGGTGACGAATGGATTTCAAGCTGCCCGATTCATCTTCAGCTCAACAGAGTTCTCGGCTTTAAGACACCGAAATTTGTTCATGTTGCGCCGCTTATGAAAACTGAGGGCGAGGGCAAGAGAAAACTCTCGAAGCGCAAAGACCCCGAAGCGGCCGTAACATATTATTCAGAGCAGGGCTACCCGAAAGAAAGCGTTAACGAATATCTTATGACGCTTATAAATTCAAACTTTGAAGACTGGCGCAAGGCTAACCCCAATGAGAATATAGACAAGTTCCCGTTCAGCATTAAAAAGATGAGCGTTTCGGGCGCACTGTTTGACATTGTAAAGCTCACCGATGTTTCAAAGAACATAATATCAAAAATGAACTGCGAAACGGTTTATGAGCTTTCTTACGAATGGGCTAAAGAGTTTGACAAGGAGCTTGCCGCTCTTTATGAAAAAGGCCCCGAATACGCAAAGGCTATTTTAAATATAGACAGAGAAAACAAAAAGCCGAGAAAAGACATTGCGAAATGGAGCGATATTCCCGATTACATCAGCTATATGTACGATGAAACATTTACACCGTGCTATGAGCTGACAGGCAATGCTAACGCTCAGCTTGCCGCTGAGGCACTTGAAAAATATATCGGCGTTGTTAATCTTGAAGATGACAAAGACAGTTGGTTTGCAAGAATAAAAGCGCTTTGCGAGCCGCTCGGCTGCACACCGAATGTAAAAGAATACAAACAAAATCCCGAAGCATACAAAGGTCATGTGGGCGACATTTCAACTATAATCAGAGTTGCTCTTACGGGCAGGACAAACACCCCCGACCTTTATTCAATAACAGCGCTTTTAGGCGAAAACAGAGTTAAAGCAAGACTTGAAAACGCAATCAAGCATTACAAGGAGGAAATCTGATGGCTAAGGAAAACAGCACAGAGGAAATCAAAGAATATTCCAATTTCATACACGATTTTATTGACAAAGACCTTGAAAGCGGCGTTTATTCCCGTGTACAGACAAGGTTTCCCCCAGAACCTAACGGCTATCTGCATATCGGCCACGCAAAAGCAATTTGCATTAACTTCGGTGCAAAAGAGAAATACCACGGCATATGCAATCTGAGATTTGACGATACAAATCCCGTAAAAGAAGATACGGAATATGTTGACGCTATCAAAGAAGATATCGAATGGCTCGGATTTAAATGGGACAACGAATATTTTGCATCCGATTATTTCGACTATCTTTATGAATGTGCAATAAAGCTTATTAAAAAGGACAAGGCGTTTGTGTGCGACCTCACTCCCGAACAGCAGAGGGAATACAGAGGAACGCTCACCGAACCCGGCAAGGAAAGTCCTTACAGAAACAGAAGCATTGAGGAAAACCTTGATTTGTTTGAGAGAATGACAAAAGGTGAATTTCCTGAGGGTTCAAAGGTTTTGCGTGCTAAAATAGATATGGCAAGCCCCAATCTCAATATGAGAGACCCGATTATCTACCGCATTATGTATGCCCACCACCACAGAACGGGCGACAAGTGGTGCGTTTACCCGATGTATGACTTTGCTCATCCGCTTTCAGACGCCTGCGAAAAGGTTACTCACTCTCTCTGCTCGCTTGAATTTGAAAACCACCGTCCGCTTTACGACTGGGTTGTAAACGAATGTGTTGAAGGCGAGAAACCGAGACAGATTGAGTTTGCGAGAATGAATCTCAACTACACTCTCACCTCAAAGAGAAAGTGCTTAAAGCTTGTTAAAGACGGCATTGTAGACGGATGGGACGACCCGAGAATGGCTACAATCAGCGGTATGCGCCGCAGAGGATACACTCCCGAAGCTATCAGAGATTTCTGCGAAAGAATCGGCGTATCAAAGGCATACAGCGTTATTGATTTTGCGCTTCTTGAAAGCTGTGTAAGAAACGATTTAAACCAGACATCAAGAAGAGCGATGGCAATTCTTGACCCGCTCAAAGTTGTTATAGACAATTATCCTGACGGAAAAACAGAGGAGGTTGAGGTTGAATATCACCCCGACCACCCCGAATACGGCACAAGAAAAATGACTTTCTCAAAGGAAATATTCATTGAGAGAAACGACTTTATGATTGAGCCGATTAAAAAATATTTCCGCCTTTTCCCCGGCAACGAGGTAAGGCTTATCAAGGCTTATTTTGTAACCTGCACAGGATATGACACAGATGAAAACGGTAATGTTACCTGTGTTCACTGCACATACGACCCTGAAACCTTCGGCGGCGACAGCCCTGACGGCAGAAAGGTTAAAGGCACTATCCACTGGGTATCCGCCGATGACAATGCTAAGGCTGAGGTTAAGCTTTACGAAAGACTTTTCAATGTTCCAAACCCGAGCGACGAGGAGGGCGTAAGCTCTTTTGAGGACAACCTCAACCCAGATTCACTTAAAACTGTTACGGCTTACTGCGAGAAGAGCCTTGCAGACGCAAAGCCGGGCGACAGATTCCAGTTTATGAGAAACGGCTATTTCTGCGTTGACAAGTATTCTACACCTGAAAAGCTTGTTTTCAACCGCACCGTTCAGCTCAGAGACAGCTATAACAACAAAAAATGATTCGTCACACTTTAGTTAGGAGAAAAAATGAGCATAAGAAAAGATATTAAAAACATAGCAATTATTGCGCATGTTGACCACGGCAAAACAACGCTCGTTGATGAAATGCTCCGCCAGAGCGGCACATTCCGCACAAACGAAGTAGTAGACGAGCGTGTTATGGATAGTAATGACCTTGAAAAGGAAAGAGGCATTACAATCCTTTCAAAAAACACCTCAATTCACTATAAAGACACAAAAATCAATATTGTTGACACACCCGGCCACGCTGATTTCGGCGGCGAGGTTGAGCGTATTTTAACAATGGTTGACGGCGTACTTTTGCTTGTTGACGCATTTGAAGGCTGTATGCCGCAGACAAGATTTGTTCTTAAAAAAGCACTCAGTCTCAAAAAGACGCCCCTTGTTGTAATCAACAAGATAGACAGAGACGGCGCAAGACCTGCAGAAGTTATAGACGAGGTGCTTGACCTCTTTATTGAGCTTGGCGCAGACGATGACCAGATTGAATTCCCCGTTATCTATGCATCTGCAAGAGACGGCTACGCAAGCACGGATCCCAATGTCAGAGAAGGTGATATGCGACCTCTTTTTGATGCCATTCTTGAAAACATCCCATCCCCTCAGGGCGACCCTGACGGTGCGTCACAAATTCTGTTTTCGTCACTTGAATATGACGAATATGTGGGCAGAATCGGCGTAGGACGAGTTGAAAGAGGTTCTATAAAAACTAACACGCCTTATGTTCTCTGCAAGCAGGACGGCAGTACTGAGAACATCAGAATTACAAAGCTTTATCAGTTTGAGGGACTTAAAAGAGTGCCTTGCGACGAGGCGTCACTCGGCGACCTTATCTGCGTTGCAGGTATCCCCGACCTTAACATAGGCGAAACGGTATGCGACCCGAACTGCATTGAGCCGCTTCCGTTTGTAAAGATAGACGAGCCGACCATAAGCATGAACTTTATGGTAAACGATTCTCCGTTTGCAGGCAGAGAGGGCAAGTATGTAACAAGCCGTAACATAAGAGAACGCCTTTTCAAAGAGGTTGAAACTAATGTTTCCATGCGTGTTGAAGAAACAGATTCTATGGACACATTCAAGGTTTCAGGCAGAGGCGAACTTCACCTTTCAATACTTATTGAAACTATGCGCCGTGAAAACTATGAATTTCAGGTTTCACGCCCGCAGGTTATTATGAAAAAGGATGAAAAGACAGGTCAGACGCTTGAACCTGTTGAACTTGCGATTATCGAAGTGCCCGAGGAATATGTGGGTGCAGTTATTGAAAAACTTTGCTCAAGAAAGGGCGAAGTTGAAAAGATGGATACACGTACAACGGGTATGACCCACCTTGAAATCAAGATTCCGTCAAGAGGTCTTATAGGTTACAGAAGCGAATTTTTGACGGACACAAACGGCAACGGCATTATGAACCAGCTTTTCAGCGGATATGAGCCGTATAAGGGCGATATTGCAACAAGAACAAGAGGTTCTATTATTGCCCATGAAACAGGAACTTCAACAGGCTACGGTCTTTGGAACACGCAGGACAGAGGCAGACTTTTCATCGGCCCAGGCGTTGATGTTTACGAGGGTATGATTGTTGGTGAAAATGCTAAAAACGAAGATATAATCTGCAATATCTGTAAGAAAAAGCATGTTACCAACACGAGAGCGAGCGGAAGCGATGAAGCGCTCAAGCTTGTTCCGCCGACAACTCTTTCGCTTGAACAGAGCATGGAATTCCTTGCTGACGATGAACTTCTTGAGGTAACTCCCAAGTCGATAAGACTTAGAAAAACGATTCTTGACAAGGGTCTCCGCCTCAAAGCAGAAAGCAGAAAGAAATAATAAAAATATTAAAGGGATGTGATATTATGAACGAAAAAAGCGGTTTATATATTCACATCCCTTTTTGCAGAAACAAATGCCCGTACTGCGATTTTTACTCGGTAAAATACGAGCGTGAGATTGCAGAAGAATATGTTAAAAGGCTTATAAAGGAATTTGAGAAATACGAGGGCGCTGAATTTGACACGGTATATTTCGGCGGCGGTACTCCGAGCATTTTAGACCCCGAACTGATATGCGAGATACTTAATTCAGCGAAAAAACATTTTAGGATTTCCGAAGATTCCGAAATAACCGTTGAGTGCAACCCGTCAAAAGACCTTAAAGAAGATTTTAAAGAATACAGAAAAGCGGGTATCAACCGCATATCTCTCGGTATGCAGAGCGCAGTCAAAGAGGAAAGGCTGGCGCTTGGCAGAACGGCAGGCAAAACAGAAATTGCAAACGCCGTTAGCTACGCTAAGGCGGCGGGAATACACAACATCAGCCTTGATTTGATGATAGGCACGCCCAAACAAACTATGGGCGGACTTTCTGAAACTTTTGATTTTATAAAAGAAATGAATGTTACCCACATTTCGGCATATATGCTTAAAATTGAGGAGGGCACGCCGTTTTTCACTATGCGTGACAGGCTTTTACTTCCTGACGAGGACGAAGTTTCGCAGATGTATTTTGAAACCGTTTCACAACTTGAAAAACTCGGCTTTAATCAATATGAGATAAGCAATTTTGCGAAAGCGGGTTTTGAAAGCAGGCACAACACAAAATACTGGAAACTTGTGCCCTATCTCGGAATAGGCGCATCAGCGTATTCATTTTGGAACGGCAGGCGTTTTCACTATGACCGAGATTTCAATATTATTGACGACGGTGAAGGCGGCGATGACGAAGAACGCATAATGCTGGGGCTTCGCCTAAAAAAAGGCATAAAAAAATCCCTTATAAAAAGGGATGTCAGTATGTATATAAAAGCAGGCTTTATGGAAGAAAACGGAGAAAATATCTGTTTTACACCTAAAGGCTTTCTTGTTTCAAACACAATACTTTCCGAACTGATATAACAAACGGCAGACTGATTTACAGCCTGCCGTTTTTTTCGTTAAATTCTTGCTACTCCGTCTTCTTTAGCAGCCTTAGAAACAGCATTTGCAACTGTATCCTTAATGCGTTCATCAAAAGCATAAGGCAGGATATAATCGGGTGTTAAATCCTTATCGTCTACAAGTGACGCAATTGCATAAGCCGCGGCAATTTTCATATTTTCAGTAATCTTGCTTGCACGAACATCGAGCGCACCCCTAAAAATTCCGGGGAAAGCAACAACATTGTTAATCTGATTCGGGAAATCTGAACGGCCTGTGCCCACAATTGCCGCACCTGCTGCTTTAGCCTCATCGGGCATAATTTCGGGTGTGGGGTTAGCCATAGCGAGAACGATTGGGTTTTCGTTCATTGTTTTAATCATTTCAGCAGTGAGAACTCCAGGAGCGGAAACGCCAATGAAAATATCAGTTCCCTTAACAGCCTCTGCAAGACCGCCTGCAACCTTTGCACGGTTTGTGATAGCGGCAATCTCTGCCTTTGATGCGTTGAGGTTTTCCCTGCCCTCATAAATTGCGCCTGTTCTGTCGCAAAGAATAACATCATTAAGACCGAGAGTCATAAGAAGCTTTGCAATGGCGATGCCTGCTGCGCCTGAGCCGTTAATAACAGCCTTGCACTCCGAAAGCGGCTTGCCTGTGAGCTTTGTAGCGTTGATAAGAGCGGCTGAAACAACAACAGCCGTGCCGTGCTGGTCATCATGGAAAATGGGAATATCACACATTTTCTTGAGCTTTTCCTCAATCTCAAAACAGCGTGGAGCGGCAATATCTTCAAGGTTAATTCCGCCGAATGAGCCGCTGATGTTATAAACCGTCTGAACGAACTCGTCAACATCCTTTGTGCGAACGCAGAGCGGGAAAGCATCTACATCACCGAACTCCTTAAAGAGCACGCATTTGCCCTCCATAACGGGCATACCTGCCTCAGGGCCGATATCGCCGAGACCGAGTACCGCAGAACCGTCAGTAATTACGGCAACCATATTCCAGCGGCGTGTAAGCTCAAAGCTTTTGTTGTAATCTTTCTGAATTTCAAGGCACGGCTGAGCAACGCCGGGGGTATAAGCGAGGGAGAGAGAATCTCTGTCGTTAACCTTTGCCCTTGCAACAACCTCTACCTTTCCTTTCCATTGTGCGTGAAGTTTTAATGATTCTTTTCTGTAATCCATTTTCTTTTAGTCCTCTTTGTTTGTTATTTATTTTCAATATGAGAAGTCGTTTTGCCCTTTACGGGGTACGGCTTATAATTATCCTCCCACGGGAAGGTATAATCAAGACCGAGCTCATCTCTTACAGCGCAGATTTCTTTCTGAACAGCGTCATTAATCGGAACGCCGCTGTTTTCACGCTCTTTCCAGATGTCATACTCTTTTTCGCCGGCAGTATAAATTCTGTCCTCGCCGGGTGCTTTCTGGCTTGCTCTGAGCTCTCTGAGAATATCGCCTGCAGTCTTTTTGAATGAATCAAGACCCAAAAACGCCTCTGTGTCTATTGCGATAAACCAGTGGCCGAGGTGGTATTTTTTCTTTTCACCGTTCTCGCCGATGCCTGAAAGCGCTGAAAGAAACTGGCCCTGCTGAAGAGCCGCTGAAAGAAGCTCTACCGCCGTTGCGAAGTCATAACCCTTATATCCGCCGAGTTCCTCGCCAATGCCGCCGAGAGGAGCGAGAGCCGCCTCGTGAGTGTTGAGCTGAGTTAAAATCTCCTCGCTGTTTGTAAGCGCACTGCCGTCTCTGCCAACAACTGTTCCTACAGGGCAGTCTTTGCCGAGCCTTGCATAATACTCAATTCTGCCGCGCTGAATTATAGATGTTGCGGCATCAAATACGAACGGGAATTTTTCATCAGTAGGCATACCGATTGTAAACGGGTTTGTGCCAAGCATATTCTCAACGCCGAAAGTGGGAGCGATTGAGGGGCGTGCGTTCGTACCCGTCATACCTATCATTCCAGCCTCGGTTGCCATTGTTGCGTAATAACCTGCAATACCGTAATGACAGCTGTTTCTAACGGCAGTCATACCCATACCGTATTTTTTAGCCTTGTCAATAGCCATCTGCATAGCTTTTACGCCGATAACCTGACCCATACCGTCGTGACCGTCAATAACGGCTGTTGTGGGAGTTTCTCTGATGATTTCAAATTCAGTAACGGGGTTTTGAATACCCGCTTTAATTCTGTCAATATAAATTGGTTTGAATCTGTTGCAGCCGTGGCTTTCGATACCTCTTTTATCTGATTCAAGAAGTACATCAGTACATATTTCGGCATCCTTTTCAGGAACGCCGTAGCCCTTGAAAGCATCCGTTACAAAATCGGATATTAAATCCCACGGGCAAATAACTTTAGACATAGTAAATCTCCTTATTAATTACATTATATATAAAGATTATTCCCTCTTTAGTCACTTATAAAATTATCTTTCCCAATTTCTTGAGCGTTCAACTGCACGCTTCCAATTAGTATAAAGCTTATTTCTTTTTTCAGTTTCCATAGACGGAATAAAAATCTTATCAACCTGTCTGTTTTGCTCAATTTCCTCTGTGCTCTTCCACAAACCTGTTGCAAGGCCTGCAAGATAGCCTGCTCCGAGAGCAGTTGCTTCTTTATTTACGGGGCGGTTTACATTTACACCCGTCATATCAGCCTGAATCTGCATCATTATATCTGAAACAGACGCACCGCCGTCAACACGAAGATCTTTGAGAAGAATACCACTGTCCTTAACCATCGCCTCAAGCAAATCTGTCATCTGATATGTAATGCTTTCAAGAACAGCACGGCAAATGTGCCTTTTGTTTACACTTCTCGTAAGACCTATCATACATCCTCGTGCGTACATATCCCAATAAGGTGCACCGAGACCTGTAAACGCAGGAACAAAATAAAGACCGTTTGAATCTTCAACCTGCGCGGCGAGTATATCGCACTCAGGGGCTGATTTTATAAGTTCAACTTCATCACGAAGCCATTTGATAACTGAGCCTGCATTAAACGCAGAACCCTCAAGGTCATAAGTAATTTTACCGTCAAGACCCCATGCAATACCCGTGAGAAGATTTGAGCGTGATTCGATTCTCTTGTCTCCCGTATTCATCAAAAGGAAACAGCCTGTGCCGTAAGTGTTTTTAGCCTGACCTGCATTAAAACAGCCCTGACCGAAAAGCGCACCAGGCTGGTCGCCGATTGAACTTGCTATCGGTATACCGGCAATCTGCTCAAGTCCGGGGAATTTTGCACATTCTCCGTAAACACAGCTTGACGGTTTAACCTCGGGCAGCATACTCATAGGAATACCAAGCTTATCGCAGAGATATTCATCCCACTGAAGTTTGTCTATATCAAAAAGCATTGTTCGGCATGCGTTTGAATAGTCCGTTACATGAACTGCGCCGCCGGTAAGATTCCAGATAAGCCAAGTATCCACCGTGCCGAAAAGGAGCTCGCCTTTTTCTGCTTTTTCTCTTGCGCCCTCAACATTATCGAGAATCCATTTTATTTTCGTAGCAGAGAAATACGCGTCAATCAAAAGGCCCGTTGTGTTTTTTATGTAATCGCCGAGGCCGAGAGCCTTGAGTTCCTCGCAATAATCTGCCGTTCTGCGGCACTGCCACACGATAGCATTATAAACAGGTTTTCCCGTTTCCTTATCCCAAACAATTGTGGTTTCTCTCTGATTTGTAATACCGATTGCGGCAATGTCGTCAGGGTTAAATTTACCCTCTCTGAGCACCTGCAAAATCGCCTCAAGTTCTGAAAACAGAATTTCGCTAGGATTATGCTCAACCCAACCGTTTTGCGGATAATACTGATTAAATTCTTTCTGTGCTTTGGCGACAATTTCGCCTTTTTTGTTGATTATTATCGCTCGGGAGCTTGTAGTGCCCTGGTCGAGCGCCATAACATATTTTTTACCCATAAATATTTCCCCCTTATTTTTGCCTGAAAAAGCAAAAAGAGCAAGTGCTTATTATCACTTACTCTTTTATTGTAATATTTTACAATCCTTATGTCAAACTATTAGTTGTGTATTTTAAATGAATAAATTGTTACTGATTGCTTTCAATAAAGTTTACAATATCAGCAACACTCTTCATCTCCGCAATAACTTCATCAGGAACTTCGATTCCGAACTCATCTTCAATGCTCATAACAATATCTATTGAATCAAGGCTGTCTGCGTCAAGATCTTCTTCAAGCAAACTGTCCATACTGATTTTTTCCGGTGCAACACCGAGCTGTTCGGATAAAATTTCTACAACCTTATCAAATACCATAACCTATCACTCCTAAATATACGGTTGTTAATATTCGTCATTTATGTTATTATCATATTATAAAATTTACTAAAAGTTGTCAATAGTTTTTAACTGCAGAATTAAAAGCAATTTGAAAATCTAAAAATTATTTTAATTCTAAGTACATAGAGGTTTAATATGAAAAAATTCGGTTTAACGGGTTATCCGCTCGGCCATTCGCTCTCCCCTTTTATTCACAGGGAGCTTATGAAAATATCCCATATTGAGGGCGAATACGGTCTTTTTGAAATTGCACCCGAAAATCTTGATAATGATATTGAAAAACTTAAAACCCTAAACGGCTTTAATGTTACCATTCCGCATAAAATCAATATTATTCCGTTTCTTGATTCGCTTGATGAAAAAGCAAAGCTTTTTTCTTCCGTAAACACTGTTAAAACAGGTGCAGAATGCAAGGGATACAACACGGACTGCGACGGTTTTCTAAGAGCGCTTGACGGTGCGGGTATGTCGCTTTCAGGCAATGTTCTGCTTTGCGGAGCGGGCGGAGTTTCGAGAATGATAGCATTTGAAGCAGCGCTTGCAGGCTGCCGACTCACAATAGCGGCAAGAAGCGAAAGCATAGAAAAGGCTGAAAAGCTTAAAAATGAAATCCTTTCAAAAACTGGAAAAACCGTTAGCGTTATTTCTTATGATAATATTTCAGACGGATATGATTTAATAGTTAACGGAACGCCCGTGGGTATGTTTCCGAAAGTGGATAAATGCGTGCTGAAAAAAGAAACAGTTTTAAAATCCAAAGCAGTATATGATGTTATTTACAATCCTGCCGAAACACTTCTTTTAAAATATGCAAAGGAAGCGGGAATTAAGTATTCAAACGGACTTTCAATGCTTGTTTGGCAGGCGGCTGTTGCGCAGGAAATATGGAACGGCACTGAATTTTCAAATGACGATATTGAAAAAGTTATAAAACTGACCGAAGAGGAGCTGAATAAATAATGAATATTGTTTTATGCGGCTTTATGGGCGCAGGCAAAACGGTTGTGGGCAAAGAGCTTGCGAAAATAACGGGCAGACGCTTTGTGGACACGGACGAACTAATTGAACAGGAACAGAAAATGGCAATAAAAGCTATCTTCACCGTTAAGGGAGAAGAATATTTCAGGGAACTTGAATACGAAATGTGCAAAAAGGTTGCCGAAATGAAAAACACAGTTGTTTCAACAGGCGGCGGCGCAATGACTTACCCGAGAAATGTTGAGGCAATCAAAAAAGGCTCTAAAATAGTTTTTCTTGACGCTTCATTTGATGTTATATGCCAAAGGGTTGGAGACGGCAAATCAAGACCCTTATTTAAAGACAGAGAGAATGCCGAAAAGCTTTATAACGAGCGCAGAAAGAAGTATATTGAAGCGAGCGATTTCATTATAAACGGCGATATGGCGGCAAGAAAAACGGCAGTTGAAATTGCTGAATTATTTAAATAATTGTTAATAATGTTGAAAAAATATTTACTGTGTGCTATAATGACTGCGTTTTCAGTATGAATTATGGAGTTATGCAATGTTTAGTAAAACAAAGGAAGACTTCAAACATTTTTATACAATGTTTGATAAGTATAAATACTTACTAAGAGAATTAACCCGCAAAAATGTTAAATTAAAATACAGGGATTCATGGCTTGGAATTTTCTGGAGCTTTCTTCAACCCCTTTTGAATATGATAGTTTTGACTGTTGTATTCGGAAATATATTCGGTGCTAACAGAGAACATATTGTCTGCTACCCCGTTTATCTTTTCACAGGTAGGCTGATGTTTGAATTCTTTACTTCATCAACTAAAAAAGCGCTTGTATCTTTCAGGTCTAATGCGCCGATTATCAAAAAGGTATATGTACCCAAATATATGTACCCCGTTTCGGGAATACTTTCAAACTTCGTAACTTTTGCAATATCTATTATTTGCTATATATGCGTATGGATATTCTTCAAAGCAACAGGTATCCTCGGAGGTTCAGGGCTTACAATAAACGGGTATGCGTTGCTGTTCTTTATACCGATGGCAATTCTGCTTGTTTTTGTTATAGGAGTAGGCTTAATACTTTCCGTACTTCAGGTATATTTCAGAGATATTGAGTATATATGGGATGTTTTCTGCACACTTCTTTTCTACTGTATACCTATTATTTATCCGTTACAGCAGATAAGACAGGAATGGACAGAGATTTTAATAAAAATAAATCCGCTTTATTCTATGCTTGAACTGTTCAGACAATGCGTTCTTTATTGTATGCCGATGAGCTGGAAGCTTCTTTTATATTCATTATTCTGGGCATTCGGCACACTTTTCGTTGGAATTATAATATTCAACAAGAAGAGCGATGACCTTATTTTCCACTTATAATAAATAAACTGAAAACACAATCTAATAATTATGTATAAAAACAGCCTGCAAAAGCAGGCTGTTTTTTTGCGCCCGTCAGAGTCTGTTTTCCTCCTGATATTCCTTTGAATACTGAACATTGTCCTCATCCGGAATAGGAACTCCCATTTCTGTTCTTGAATCCGGCTGAACTGTTGGATTACTCATATTGGAACAATATCTGTTAGTAATAGATGGGTTTAATCTGTATTTCTGTTTATAACAATCATTTAAATCATTTTTATTTGCTTTGCGAGCCATCTTTGCCCTCCATTTTATTTACAAGCTGTTTGAGGTCTACAAGGCTGTTAACCTTTGCGCCGCTGTAAACAAAAGAGGATTGAATGTTTTTCGGAAGAGAATTGAAATAGCTGCTCATTTCGGGGGTCATATTAAACATATCAGGCATAACAAATTCCTTTCTTTTTTAAATTGATTTGAAAAACGGGTGCATCTATATTATTTGAAAAATCAATAAAGATATGTTGTTTGTAAATAAATACAAAATACAGGTAAATTTTTTCTTAAATAAAAATACTGTCTCTTATACAC
>UQFL01000053.1 GCA_900540305.1 uncultured Oscillospiraceae bacterium
CGCTGCCGATATAGCGGCCATCCAGGTTGCCCTGGGTCAGGCCGTGGCGGATCAGATGCAGTTTATAATATTTCAAAAACAAAACCTCCTGACGGATATGTGTTGCAAAAAAAAGATTACAAAATGGTTACAAAATGCTTGTGATGTTTTCACATAGATTAAAAGGTTACAAATGTGTTACACTTTTGTTGTTGCGATTTTACAGAGGATGATATATATCCGACAAAGCGGAGAGAATATTGCTTTTCACCGCACACAGCGTATGAATTAAACCCATACGCCTCAAGGAGGAAATATGAAAAACATTTGCAAATCGCTTTTGATTACGGTGCTTTCTTTAGTATTGATTATAACTGTTTTCCCTACTACAGTTTTTGCAGATGAAGAAAGTATTGAGGGCTTCACCCCGAGGCTTACAGCACCGAGCAGAAGTTCAGCATACTATAACAGAGAGCTTAATGTTTATTCGCAGGGCGGTTACGGAATGCCTAACTGCACAGCTTATGTTTTCGGAAGAATTTACGAAATAACAGGCGAAAAACCTCTCCTCACAAGAGGTAGCGCAGGAGAATGGTGGAGCATTAACAAAAGAAACGGTTATTACGAATACGGTCAGGAAGCTCAGCTTGGCGCAATAGCTTGTTGGAGCAACCATGTTGCCGTCGTTGAAAAAATAGAAGGAAACACCATAACCTGTTCTCAGTCCCATTGGGGCGGTAACTATTTTGACACCTGCACTGTTACAATCGGCGCAAACAGATTTGGCCAAACTTTCTATGGTTTTATTTACGCAAGCAAGGATTATTTTGACGAGCTTGAAAGACAGCAGAAAGAAGCAGAAGAAAAAGAAAGACTTGCTTCTCTCTCTTACAAAATGGAAACGCCGAAATATGAAGTGCTTGAAACAGAGGTTGTGCCTCAGTTTAAAAGCGTAGACATAACAGAAAAGAGCAATCATTCAACAGTTATTATAAACAGCCTTATGCTCAAGAATATTATTGAGGACCCAAGCAACAAGGCAATGTAATATAATGTTATAGTTAAATATATAGCAGCAGTCCGCTCGTATATACGAGCGGATTTTTTTGCGTCTAAAAAAATTGTTCTTGACTGCGAACAAACAAACTGTTTTAATTCTAACTGTTTGCTTTCTAACAATTTAATTGATCAGCGGAGGAATAGATATGGCTTACACTTTCCATTATCTTCTTATGGCAAACCAGGCAACCTTTCAGAAAAAGGTTCTTGCACGCTGCCAAAAAAACAAATCTTACAGCAGGCCAGCCGAAAGTTCTTGATTATCTGAAAGACTTTGACGGCGCAACGCAAAAGGATATTGCAAAAGGCTGCCATATTGAGCCTGCTTCACTCAGTTCCATTTTGGGAAGAATGGAGGAAAAAGGAATAGTTGAGCGAAAAATGCTAAACGGTAACCGCAGAAACACTTATGTTTTTTTAACTGAGCTCGGAAAAGAGCTTCAGTATTCTGTTGACGAGTCTTTTGAAGAACTTGAAAACTCTGCTTTTGAAGGAGTCAGCGAAGAGGACAGAGAAACTTTTATGAAAGTATTTCTGAAGGTTTACGAAAACATAAAAGAAAGGTTATAAATTTGAAAGCTGAAAAATGCAAAAGGTACATTATTTTTTTAGTGGGGCTTTTTATTAATTCCCTTGGAGTTAGTATAATTACAAAAGCAGACCTCGGAACATCTCCCATTTCTTCAATTCCGTATGTTTTGAGCCTTAATTTTGATTTTACTCTCGGAGAATTCACTATTTTCTTCAGCCTGCTTCTGATAGTTTTACAAATAATAATGCTGAGAAAAAAATTCAATGCGGAACAACTGCTTCAAATCCCGATTTCAATTTTATTCGGCTACTTTATTGATTTAACAATGATTATGCTTGATTTTATGAATCCAGAAAGCTATGCAATAAAAATTGTATCCCTTATAATAGGATGCATCGTTCTCGGCTTCGGCGTTTATGTGGAAGTGCTTGCAAATGTTGCAATGCTCCCCGGCGAATCCTTTGTAAGAGCCGTTACAATGACAGTTAAATCAGCAGACTTCGGCGTAACAAAGGTTATTTTTGATGTGTCTATGACAGTTATAGCGGCTGTATTGTCATTTATATTCGCCAAACAGCTTGACGGTGTTAGAGAAGGTACTATCATTGCAGCAATACTTGTTGGCTTTATAGCAAAACTTTTCGGCAAGGCATTAGCTCCGCTGAAAACAAAGCTTTTCACAAAGCAGACACCTAAAAAGGCATAAAAGATTAACTCAGGCATTCAAAGGCTTTAGGCTTTTGAGTGCTTTTTATTTTGCGCCCATTTATAGTAATTTAAAACTATATATAATAAAGATGCACATTCAGATTTTAGTTATAAGGTGTTCACAATTTATTTTCAAAAAAAGTGTTGACAAAACAAAAGAATGGATATAATATAAATATTGTAGTTAGCACTCGAAAGGTTAGAGTGCTAATAAGTAAAAAGGTGGTGGAAAGGATGCTCGGCGAAAGGCAGGCTTCAATACTCTCGCTGATTATTGAAAGCTATATCAAAACGGGCGAGCCGATGGGCTCTAAAACCCTTGCAGGGCTTTTGCCGTATAAAATCTCCAGCGCCACCATAAGAAATGAAATGGCTTATCTTTCTGAACTCGGCTTTCTTGAACAGCCTCACACAAGTTCAGGAAGAGTTCCCACAAAAAGCGCATACAGATATTATGTTGATTATCTTATGGCTTCAAACCCGCCGAGCGAATTTGAAGCTGAAAGATATTCGGAGATTCTTTCCGTTAACGCAAGCGACCCTGAAAGACTTCTCAGGGACTGCGCTGTACTTCTTGCAGAGGAAACACACTGCGCGGCTTTTTACGGTACTGTAAAAGATGATTTAGACTGTATTCAGGGTGTTGAGATAATCCCTGCAGGAAACGGCAAGGCAATGATAGTTATGCTTTCCGTAGGCGGCAAAATCAGGTCTTCTGTGTGCCGGCTTAACTGCCCGGTTGACAGTGAGTTCAAAACTCTGTTTTACAGAGTTACGGGAGAATTTTTCATAGGCACTCCCCTTTCCGAAGTAAGCCTTGCGCTTTTGCAGAAAACGGCTCCGCTTCTTTCAGGCAGACTTTTCGATATGCTCCCCGCTCTTACAACTCTTTGTTCAATATCAGCGGAAGCGGCAAACAGTTCGCTTGTTTTTGAGGGAGAAACAAATCTTCTCTCACACGAAGAGCTCGGCAATGATGTTTACAAGCTTTTGTCCTTTACGGCTTCAAAAGAACAGTTTGGCGCAATGCTTGACAATTATGCCAAGAACGCCGCAGGAACAAGGCTCTTTATAGGAAATGAAAATTTCCACCCGATGATGAAAAACACCGCAACGGTTCTTTCGAGGGTGGTTTATAATAACAGCCAAACGGCTGTAACAGGCATTATAGGCTCAACGAGGATTGACTATTCGTCCGTTCTTCCGAGAGTTCAGTATATAATGAACACAACAAATAATTTTCTCCAAAAAGGAGGCGTGACATTTGAATAAAAAAGAAAAGAAAGAAAAAGAGCAGGCTCAGGAAGAAGTTGAAGTAAAAGAAACCGAAACCACAGAAAACGCACAGGCTGAAACCGAAACGGAAAACCCGCTTCAGAAAGAGCTTGACGAAACAAACGACAGACTGTTAAGGCTGACTGCTGAATATTCAAACTTCAAAAGAAGAAGCGAAAAGGAAAAGCAGGACGCTTATGTTTACGCAAAGGCTCAGACAATCAAGGAACTGCTTCCCGTTATCGACAACCTTGAAAGAGCGCTTGCAAACGAAAGCACAGATTTTGACGCTATGAAAAAAGGCGTTGAGATGACATTTAACAGCCTTATGGCAAGCCTTGCAAAAATGGACATTGAAGTTTACGGCGAGGCAGGAGATATTTTTGACCCCAATCTTCACAATGCGGTTATGCACATTGAAGATGAGAATTATAAGGACGGCGAAATCGTTGATGTATTCCAGAAAGGATACAAAATCGGCGACAAAATCGTTCGACCCGCAATGGTTAAATCAGCAAACTAACAAATAACTTTTCAGGAGGATTATATATTATGGCTAAAATTATTGGTATTGACTTAGGTACAACAAACAGCTGTGTAAGCGTTATTGAAGGCGGCGAACCCGTTGTTATCGCAAACGCAGAGGGCGCAAGAACAACTCCGTCAGTAGTTGCATTCAGCAAGGACGGCGAAAGAATGGTTGGTAATGTTGCAAAACGACAGGCTATCACAAACCCGGACAGAACAATTAGCTCAATCAAGAGACATATGGGTTCTGATTACAAAGTAAACATTGACGGAAAGGCATACACTCCTCAGGAGATTTCCGCAATCATTCTTCAGAAACTTAAAACAGACGCTGAAAGCTATCTCGGCGAAACAGTAACAGAGGCTGTTATCACAGTTCCCGCTTACTTCACAGACGCTCAGAGACAGGCAACAAAAGACGCAGGTAAAATTGCAGGTCTTGAAGTTAAGAGAATCATCAACGAGCCCACAGCAGCTGCTCTTGCTTTCGGTATCGACAAGGAAGAAGACCAGAAAGTTATGGTTTACGACCTTGGCGGCGGTACATTCGATGTATCAATCATTGAAATGGGCGACGGCGTTCAGGAAGTTCTTGCAACAGCAGGTAACAACCGTCTCGGCGGCGACGACTTCGATAAAAAGGTTATGGACTGGATTGTTTCTGAATTCAAGAAGACAAACGGCATAGACCTTTCAACAGATAAAATGGCAATGCAGAGAGTTAAAGAAGCTGCTGAAAAAGCAAAAATCGACCTCTCTGGTATGACAACCGCTCAGATTTCACTTCCGTTCATCACTCAGGACGCAACAGGCCCGAAACACCTTGACCTTACACTTTCAAGAGCTCAGTTCAACCAGATGACTGCAGACCTTGTTGAAGCTACAATGGGTCCCGTTCGTCAGGCTATGCAGGACAGCGGTCTTTCAATGAACGAAATTGACAAGGTTCTCCTTGTTGGTGGTTCAACCCGTATCCCTGCAGTTCAGGAAGCTATCGAAAAGTTCAGCGGCAAAAAGCCTTTCAAGGGCATCAACCCCGATGAATGTGTTGCAATGGGCGCAGCTCTTCAGGGCGGCGTACTCGGCGGCGATGTTAAGGGACTTCTTCTTCTTGATGTTACTCCCCTTTCACTTGGTATTGAAACAATGGGCGGCGTAAACACCGTTATCATTGAGAGAAACACAACAATCCCCACAAAGAAATCACAGATTTTCTCAACTGCGGCTGACAACCAGACTTCTGTTGAAGTTCATGTTCTTCAGGGTGAAAGACAGTTTGCTAAGGACAACAAGACCCTTGGTATGTTCCACCTTGACGGAATTCTTCCTGCACGCAGAGGCGTTCCGCAGATTGAAGTTACTTTTGATATTGACGCAAACGGTATCGTTCATGTTTCAGCTAAAGACCTTGGCACAGGCAAAGAGCAGAACATCAGCATTACAGCTTCTTCTAACATGAGCAAGGAAGACATTGAAAAGGCTGTTAAGGAAGCTGAGCAGTTTGCCGAAGAAGATAAGAAGAAGAGAGAGGCAGTTGACCTCAAAAACTCTGCTGAACAGCTTGCTTATCAGACAGAACAGCTTCTTTCAGAAAACGGCGACAAGTTCGGCGCTGATGACAAATCAGCTCTTGAAACAAAGCTTAACGCTCTTAAAGAGGCTTTGAAGGGCGACAACCTTGACGCAATCAAATCTGCTCAGGATGACCTTCAGAACAAATTCTACGAAGTTTCACAGAAATTATATCAGGCAGCTCAGGCTGCACAGGGCGCTCAGGGTGCTCCCGGCGCTGACCCGAACGCTCAGGCAGGAGCAAATGACGCAGGATATACCGATGCTGACTTTACAGAAGTAGATGACAACTAATATTAGGTTTTCACCACTTTTTCTCCCCGAAATAGGGTGACGGAGTTAAGCCGTCACCCTATTATCAGCGTTAATACTATTTACTTACGGAGGAAAATATGCCTGAAGAAAAACGAGATTATTATGAAGTGCTCGGCGTTCAAAAGGGCGCTTCTGAGGATGAAATAAAAAAAGCATACAGAAAAACCGCAAAAAAATACCACCCCGACCTTCATCCGAACGATAAAGAGGCAGAGGAAAAATTTAAGGAATGCAACGAGGCATACGAAGTGCTTTCCGACCCTCAGAAAAAGGCAAGATATGACCAGTTCGGCTTTGCGGGTGTTGACCCGAATTACGGTGCGGGCGGCGCAGGAGGCTACGGCGGCGGTTACGGCTTTGACGGCGACATTGACCTCGGCGATATTTTCTCCTCTTTCTTCGGAGGCGGCGGTTTCGGCGGCTTTGGCGGCAGAAATCCGAACGCACCGCAAAAAGGAAGAGATATTCAGATAAGACTTTCTCTTACATTTGAAGAGGCGGCAAAAGGCTGTAAAAAAGAAGTTGATGTTCCGAGAGTTGAGGACTGCAGCGAATGCGGCGGCACAGGCGCAGCTAAGGGTACAACAGCAAAAACCTGTACTCAGTGCGGCGGTAAAGGCTATGTAAATGTTCAAAACAGAATGGGATTTACCGTTGTTACTTCACAACGCACTTGCAATGCATGCGGCGGTCGTGGTAAAATAATAGAAACACCTTGCCATAAGTGCTCAGGAAAGGGCAAAGTAAGGCGTAAAAATAAAATCACCGTTGATGTTCCCGCAGGTATTGATGAGGACAGAATTATCAATATGCGCGGCTTTGGTGACGCAGGCTTTAACGGCGGTCCGACGGGCGACCTTAAAGTTGTTGTTGACATTAAACCGCACCCCTATTTCAAGAGGGACGGATATAATGTTTGGTACGAAAAGCATGTTTCAATGGTTCAGGCGGCGCTCGGTGACGAACTGACTGTTCCCACGCTTGACGGCAATGTTAAATACAATATGCCCGCAGGAACACAGCCCAATGATGTATTCAAACTCAAGGGCAAGGGCATTCAGAGACTTAATTCTGTAGGCAGAGGCGACCAGCTTGTAAGAATAATCGTTGATATTCCGAAAAATCTGTCTGATGAACAAAAGCAGCTGCTTATGCAGTTTGATAAAAACTACACTCCGCACAAGGGAGCCTCAAAAGAGGGCTTTTTTGACAAATTCAAGAAAAAATGAAAGCTAAAACGCGCTTTTTGCGATGATAATAAAGAGGTTTAACTATGCAGAACACAAAGTATAAAATTGCAGTTGCAGGTACGGGCTATGTAGGTCTTTCAAATTCCGTTTTGCTCGCACAGCACAACACGGTTTATGCCGTAGACATTCTTGAGGACAAGGTTAAACTTATAAACAGCGGTAAATCACCCATTGCGGACAAGGAAATTTCAGAATATCTTGCAGAAAAGAAGCTTGACCTCACCGCTACAACAGACGGTGAAAAAGCATATTCAGAAGCGGATTTCGTTATTATTTCCACACCTACGGATTATGACGCTCAAAAGAATTATTTTAATACAAGCTCAGTTGAATCTGTAATTGAACTTGTTGAAAAAGTAAATCCAAATGCGGTAATGATTATTAAATCAACTGTTCCCGTTGGATTTACCAAGTCTATGCAAAAGGCTCATCCGAATGCAAAAATTCTTTTCAGTCCCGAATTTCTGAGAGAAGGCAGAGCTCTTTACGACAATCTTTATCCCAGCAGAATTATCGTAGGCTTTGACAGCACAAACAAAGAACTTGAAGATGCGGCGCACACCTTTGCAAATCTTCTTAAAGAGGGTGCATTAAAGGAAAACATTGATGTTCTTTTCACAAAGCCGACAGAGGCCGAAGCTGTTAAGCTTTTCGCAAACACTTATCTTGCGCTGAGAGTCAGCTATTTCAACGAGCTTGACACTTATGCGGAAATTCACGGTCTTGATACAAAGGAAATTATTGAGGGCATCGGTCTTGACCCGAGAATCGGCTCTCACTACAACAACCCCTCTTTTGGCTACGGCGGTTACTGCCTGCCCAAGGACACAAAACAGCTTCTTGCAAACTACAAGGATGTGCCCGAAAATCTTATAAGAGCAATTGTTGAATCAAACAGAACAAGAAAAGACTACATTGCAAAAAGAGTGCTTGAAAAAGCAGGTCACAGCCAGGATAAGCCGGCTGTTATCGGCGTGCACAGACTTACGATGAAGTCAAATTCCGACAACTTCCGACAGAGTTCGATACAAGGCGTAATCAAGCGCATCAAGGGTGAGGGCGCAACTGTTATCATTTATGAGCCTACTCTTGAAAACGGTAGTGCGTTTTACGGCAACGAAGTTTTGAACGACCTTGACGCATTCAAAGAGCGCTGCGATGTTATTCTTGCTAACAGAATGAGCGATGAACTCAGCGATGTTGCCGAAAAGGTTTACACAAGAGATATTTATAACAGAGATTAATTTAATAACTAACTTTAAAAGCGTTTCGGTTTAACCGAGACGCTTTTTTTATGTCAAATTTTCTTGAAATTAGCAATGAAAATTTTACACAAATAAGATTTTATTTGACTATGCCTTTACAGTTTTTTATAAAAATCTTTAAAACGGGCTGTTATATTGAGTGAGGCGGCGGAAAAAAATAAAACAGAATACTAAAACAATTTGCGGCTGTAGTCACCGCCACGCAGATTTTATAAAAGGAGAAAATCATGAAAAAAATTATTTCGGTATCAGCAGTTATTTTGATTATCTGCGGCATTTTCGCAGGCTGTGCAGGCGGCGCAGGTGCTTCTAAAATCAATGTTATGACAAGAGAGGATGGCTCAGGCACACGAAGCGCATTTATTGAGCTTTTCGGAATTGAAGAAAAAGACGAAAACGGCGAAAAAATTGATAATACGATTGTAACGGCAGAAACTACAAACAGCACTTCCGTTATGATGACATCCGTTGCAGGCGACCCCTCAGCTATCGGATATATTTCCCTCGGCTCGCTTAACGACACCGTTAAAGCGCTTCAGATAGACGGTGTTGACGCAACTGTTGAAAATATCAAAAACTCAACATACAAGGCGTCCAGACCTTTTAACATTGCTGTTAAGGACGGAATTTCAGAAACAGCTCAGGATTTCATAAACTTTATTATGAGCGATGAGGGTCAGAAAGTTGTTGAGGACAACGGATATATCTCAAGCTCAAGCAACGGCGCTTACAGCGGCTCAGCGCCCGCAGGAACGGTTAATATTGCAGGTTCGTCATCTGTTACCCCTGTTATGGAAAAACTCAAAGAAGCTTATGAAGCGGTAAATCCCAACGCTGAAATAGTTATTCAGCAGTCAGACTCCACAACGGGAATCACCTCTGTTATAGACGGTGTATTTGATATTGCAATGGCTTCAAGAGAACTTAAAGACAGCGAGCTTGAAGCAGGACTTAAATCTACAACAATCGCTATTGACGGAATTGCCGTTATAGTTAACCTTGAAAATCCGACAAACAATCTTACAAGCGAAGATATAAAAGCTATTTATACAGGTGAAAAAACCGAATGGTAAAAAATCAGATTAAAGAATTTGCTATGCGCGCGGTATTTTTTATTGCCGCGTGCATAAGCATACTCGCAGTTATTTTAATTTGCTGGTTCATTTTTTCAAATGCTTTTCCGGCAATCAAAGAAATAGGAGTAAGTGAATTTTTACTCGGAACAAAATGGAAACCTCTGAATAATATTTTCGGCATATTTCCTATGATTATAGGGAGCCTTTATGTAACCGCTATCGCAATAGCAATCGGCGTTCCGATAGGCGTGTTATGCGCAGTGTTTATGGCAAAATACTGCCCCAAAAAGTTATACAGATTTATTAAGCCTGCCATAGATTTGCTTGCAGGTATTCCCTCCGTTGTATACGGCTTTTTCGGCCTTGTGGTTATTGTACCTGCGGTAAGGCAGATTTTCGGCGGCGGTAAAAGCGTTTTTACGGCGGCAATTTTACTTGCAATAATGATTTTGCCCACCGTTATAAGCATTTCAGAGGCTTCTCTCAGGGCTGTTCCGCAAAGCTACTATGAGGGTGCGCTCGCCCTCGGGGCAACAAAGGAACGCTCTATCTTCGGCGTTTCCCTGCCCTCTGCAAAATCGGGCGTTTCTGCCGGAATTATACTGGGAATAGGCAGGGCAATCGGCGAAACAACAGCAATTGTTATGATTGCAGGAAATCAGCCGATTATCCCCGAAAGCATATTCAGCGGAGTACGAACGCTGACAACTAACATTATTCTTGAAATGGGATATGCTCAGGATTTACACCGTGAAGCACTTATTGCTACTGCGGCTGTCCTTTTCATATTCATACTTCTTATAAATCTGCTGTTTTCGGCGCTGAAAGGCAGGGACAGTAAAATATGAAAAAGAGCATAAACGATTTAAACTTTAAGCAAAAGTTGATGATGTACAAAAAGCGACCCAAGTCCTTACTGCTTGCAATTGCCGTCTTTTTGTGCGCCGCAATCTGCTGCGGCATTATTTTGTTTTTAATAGGATACATTCTTATAAACGGTATTCCAAATCTTTCCCCACAGCTTTTTGAGTGGAAATACAACTCTGAAAATGTGTCAATGATGCCATCAATCATAAACACATTGATTTACACGGCATTTTCATTGCTTTTAGCTGTTCCCGCAGGGGTTTTTGCGGCAATCTACCTTGCAGAATATGCACGCCGAGGAAATGCATTTGTCCGCCTTATACGAATAACGGCGCAAACACTATCGGGCATCCCGTCCATAGTTTACGGACTTTTCGGCTACCTTATGTTCTGCGTTTATTTAAAGCTTGGCTATTCAATGCTTGCAGGTACGCTCACCCTTGCTATTATGATACTTCCGCTGATTATGCGCACAACCGAGGAAGCGCTTTGCGCAGTTCCAGATTCATACAGAGAAGCAAGTTACGGTCTTGGGGCAGGAAAACTTAGAACAGTTTTCAAAGTTATTCTTCCTAGCGCAATGCCAGGTATTCTTTCGGGCGTTATCCTCGGAATAGGCAGAATTGTGGGCGAAACGGCGGCGCTTATATACACAGCCGGCACAGTTGCCGATGTTGTTACGAAATTCAGCGATTCAGGCAGAACGCTTTCCGTTCATATGTATGCGCTTATGTCTGAAAGTCTGTATATGGAAGAGGCATACGCAACAGCCGTAATACTTCTTGTTGCGGTTATAATAATAAACGCTTTTTCAAGCTTAATAGCTTCAAAAATATCCGAAAAAGAGGGTGAAAAATAATGACACCGAAATTCTCAGTAAAAAATCTTGATTTGTTTTACGGCGACTTTAAGGCGCTTAAAAATATTAACCTTGACATATCCGAGAGAGAAGTTGCGGCTTTTATAGGTCCGTCAGGCTGCGGAAAATCAACACTACTCAAAACGCTCAACAGAATGAACGATTTGGTTGACTCCTGCCGCATAACTGGCGATGTTCTTCTTGACGGCAAAAGCATCTATTCTCACGACACTGATGTAAATGAACTGCGCAAAACCGTAGGAATGGTTTTTCAAAAGCCTAATCCGTTCCCGATGAGCATATATGACAACATTGCATTCGGCCCCCGAACACACGGAATACACAAAAAAGCAGAACTTGACGCCATAGTTGAAAAATCTCTTCGCTCTGCAGCGATATGGGACGAAACTAAGGACAGATTGAAAAAATCGGCACTCGGACTTTCAGGCGGACAACAGCAGAGACTTTGCATTGCAAGGGCGCTTGCAGTTGAACCGCAGGTGATTCTTATGGACGAACCCACCTCAGCCCTTGACCCGATTTCAACATCAAAAATCGAAGAGCTTATAGCACAGCTCAAAGAAAAATACACAATCGTAATTGTAACTCACAATATGCAGCAGGCGGCTCGAGTTTCAGATAAAACGGCGTTTTTCCTACTTGGCGAAATAGTTGAGTTTGCCAAAACGGAAAAGATTTTCAACTCGCCTGAAAACGAAAAAACAAAAGCGTACATTTCCGGCAGATTCGGATAATACTCTTTACATTAATTATATTTGGTGTTAATATAAGTCTGTTGCACAGCAGGCTTATTTTTCATTTATTTTAATATAAGGAAGAATCATTCAATATGGCGCATCCTATAAAACACTATATAACAATAACCAAACACCGCCACAGAGTTATGATACACTGCTTCAAGGCGGGCATACCCATTCAGGGACTTTTTCACGATTTGTCTAAATACTCACCTACGGAATTTATCCCCGGCGCAAAATATTATCTTGGAGACAGATCCCCCAACGAGGGAGAGAGAAGAGAAAAAGGCTACTCAGCGGCATGGCTTCATCACAAGGGCAGAAACCGACACCACTATGAATACTGGATGGATTACAGTATGACAACTAAAAAGCTTGAGCCTATTGAAATGCCTATGAAATATGTTAAGGAAATGTTTTGTGACAGGCTTGCGGCAAGTAAAATCTATCAGGGTAAAAATTATACTGAGGCACACCCGCTTGAATACTATTCTCGGGCAAAAACAAGGATAATAATGCACCCGAAAACAGCAGAGCTTCTTGAAACCCTGCTTGTTATGCTCAAAGAAAAAGGCGAAAAGGAAACATTTAAATATCTTAGAAATTTAAAATGATAAGAAAATCCCGCAAAAAATATTCTTTTTTGCGGGATTTATTCAATTCTATGAAGCATAGGGTGACTTTTTATTTAATTCATTGTAAAATAAATTTGTAGAAAGGGGGCGGCGAATTTTATGGACCCTATAAAAACAGGAAAATTCATCAAAGAATTGCGCACTCAAAAAAAATTAACTCAAAAGGGACTAGCGGAAAAATTAGGATGCTCTGATAAAGCAATTTCCCGTTGGGAAACGGGAAAAGGATTTCCCGATGTAACTTATTTACTTGATTTATCAGAAATTCTAGAGGTGAATGTAAACGAGCTTTTACTCGGAAACAGAATAAATAAGAATGATTGTGAAAAAATCAATAATGAAATTATAGTTAACACCATATTTGCTGTCTCTTATACACATCTCCGAGCCCACGAGACCGAGGCTG
>UQFL01000054.1 GCA_900540305.1 uncultured Oscillospiraceae bacterium
TACACTTATGCGATCGTCGGCAGCGTCAGATGTGTATAAGAGACAGTAATTATATCTACTACTCCATAATTTTAATATGAAGTTAAATATATGTTTTGCCTTATTGTTTATAGATTGATCACAAACAGTTTCAATCCGGAATTTACATATCTAACTATTCAATTTCATTTAGATACTTTACAACAAATATGACTTTTTCTTCATAAATTATTCGCATTAATTTTCGCATTTTTCGATTGATATTATAAAATTTGATTTAGTTTTTTCATCTCTTTTTTCAATCGCATCATGTTTAAATCTTCCCAAAAAGGCAGAATATGACCGCATTTCAGTCTCATCGACGCTTCAAGCATTGCGCCGTAATAAGCTACCCTAAAATCTGCATATTTTGATAATTGGTACTTTTGCTTATAGGTTTCGTACAAGCCATAGGCATCTCCCCACATATTACGAAGCTGAAATAAATCGTATTCTCTGTCTGTCCATATACTTGTACACGGGTCAATAAAGGCGGTTAATTTTAATGTTTTTTGGTCAGCCATAATATTCATTATGTTAAGGTCGCTATGAATAAGTACAGGAGCACTTTTTTCTTCAGAAAGATTATTGAATATTTCTGTTGCATCATAAAGCAGTTGTATCCTTTTCTTGCTGAACTTACCGTTCTCAGCTAACTCTGCCAGAGCATTTAACCAAGGTTCTTGATTAACTGTTTTATAATACTCATACCAACTGTCATAAGTTGGATTTGATAACGAACCAAACTTCTCCCCTGTTACGCTATGCCACTGGAGCATACCGTCAATAACATCATTAGCAAAAAGTTGTTTTTGTTTTTTGCATTTAAATAAGAACAAAGGATTTAAAACATTTTTGCCTTCTACAAATGTCATAGCCAAGATTGCAGTATTTTCATCTTCATATGTAAAAATTACTTTTGGCATCTGTACACTCGTATTTTTAGAAAGAATATCAAGCTGATTAGCTTCTTCATATTGAGAACCTTGAATTCTGTAAGCTTTAACTGCAATGGTTGCGCCGTTGGAAAGATCCGCTTTATAAACTCTGCCAAAACTTCCTCCGCCTATAAATTTTATCTTTTCTGCTTTTTCATTAGTTTTTTCAAAAATAATATTTGGTAGTAACGGCAATAAATACTTATCACTATTATCAAAAGATTTCATACTTTAATATCCTCTCAACTAAATATCTTTTTCGAAATGAATTTATGTACAAAATTTATAAAACATAAATTCCCCTTATTTTCTATACCAATTCCAGCTAACTGACTCAGCTTCCAAATCAGCTTTGCAAACAGTATATTTTCAATATTTTTTCATATCTTTATAATAATAAAAATTCGTAGAAAATTCCACTTTAAAAATAAAGCCGTTAGTATAGCAAAACAAAAAGGTTGATTCGGATTTATTCATTACGGTAATAAATTCTTCAATCTTCATGTCTAAGCCTGCGAATTTGCCGTGTTTATCAACGCTGGTAATTAAATCGAAATCATTGATCGAGTCGTTCTTCATTTGAACAATCATATCGCATCGGTTAAAACTTTTATATCTTTCATAAAAATCGCTACCACAATAATCTTTTTCATTCAGGCATATTTCAAAAGTAAATATTAATTCATCATCGTTTAAATTCACATATAATAAAAGTTGGTCGTGTAAAATGCCATAAGGAATATTAATTGTGTTAAGTTGAAGATTTTCAGTCATAAAATCACTTCCTTTACAGGTTTAATTATCCCATATAGTTGCAAAACATTCAACAACTTTCATGCTTTTGCAGACGGATAAGTGTAAAATTTTGAAACAAGACGGGAAATAACACAATAAAAAAGCCTTTATTTACCCAATACGGCTTAAATAAAGGCTTAAAGACTTGACTATAATTTTACTGAAAAAGATTAATTATGTTCATTCACTTTACGAAGCGAAAAAGTAAACACTAAACATTGAGAATCATTATATCTAGCAGTAATTTTTCCGCCGTGTTCATTAATTATAGATTTACATAATGACAATCCGATTTCTAATCCGTTTCTAACGCTTTCAAATCTCTGTGATTCGGAATTTATAATATCGTAAACTTTCTTTTTATTCATATCAGACATTCCAATGCCATTAACCGAAACGCTTATTTCGACAAAATCTCCTGCACTTTCAGAAGAAATAATTATTTCAGATTTTTCAGAAACATATATAACAGCATTTTCAACCAGATTAATAATTACCTGAGATATAAGCCTTTTATCTGCTTTAACATACGCAATATTTTCTGGCATTCTAAATGAAATATCAGCATCTAAAAATTTATTTTTTATTTCATCTTTTGCTAAATTAAAAATATCAACTACTGACACACTTAAAGTATTAAGTGCAAAAATTCCATCCTCTAATTTACTAACAGCAATGAAATTTTCGGACAAATTAATAAGATGCGTGCTGTTCTTATATATATCATGATAATACTTTTTCTTTATATTATCATCAAAAGAATCTGTGTGTTCAATAAGTGTTCTCGCATCCTTACATATTGTTTTCAAAGGCAAATGTAAATCGTTTGAAATAACTTTTAGTAAAGTTTCCTTAATCTGTTCATTTTTCACAAGAACAGCCGCATCCTCCTTTTCTCTTGAGTTTTTTTCATTTTCAAGAGCAAGAGCACATTCACCGAGTATTGAAAGCAAAATACTGTTTTCAAAAGAATCAAGCGGAGTAGAGTTCATAGCTATACCCACAACTGCGTAAACGGAATTATTAACCCTCTCGGCAAGATAAAGACATTTAGAGCTTGAAAGTGTATCCGTAGTGGCTCCGGCGTGCTTATTATTTTTTAAAACCCACAGCGCTGCCGTTCTTTCGTTTTGAGAAACTATGCTTCCATCAGTTTGAGAAACAGAAAAAATCATAGGCTCACTCAGTTCGCCGGCATTGTTTAGATAGACAACTATATCCCGGTTAAGCAATTTATTGAGCTGCTTTGCCGTTGCAGAGGCGATTTCTATCTTGCCCGTTTTCTGCTGAAGAAGCTGATTGGTCTCAAAAAGTATTTTTGTTTTGTAAGCGGACATAGCCGACTGCTTGGCACTGCCTTTGAGTCTTGCAGTAAGTGAACTTACGAAAAGCGCCCCAAAAAACATAATAAGAAATGTGACGGGATAACCATCGTCATAAAACTCAAGCGACCATCTCGGCTCAGTAAACAAGAAATTGAACACGACTACACTTATAAAAGACGAGAAAAAGCAGTATATTTTATGCTTTGTTACAGCCGCAACAAAAATAGTGCTTAATATATAAACAATTATAATATTAGCATCCGTAAATCCAAGTTTTTGAAAAAGAAGACCTATAGCACTTGAGCCAGCAAGTATTCCAACGCTTTTTAGAGTGTCAGATACGCTGAATATACTCTTTGAAGGTTTTAGGTATTTTTTTATACCATCGCTTCTCATTCCCGAAACAGCGTCAGGTATAATATATACATCCATATTTGGAACAGCTTCAATCAATCTGTCCGTAAAACTTGGTTTCGCAAAAAACCTTACTTTTGGCACGGCACTTCTTCCAATTACAATTTTAGAGACGCCGAAAAGCTTTGCAAACTCAGCAATCTGAAGCGGCACATCATCACCATAAACTGTTTCTATGTGAGCTCCGAGCTGACGAGCAAGATGCATATTTTTCCTGAGTCTATTTCTGTTTTCATCACTCATATTCGGAAAATCGGATGTTTCAACAAAAAGTGCAGTAAAAGTTGCCCTGAATGCACCTGCCATTCTTGCAGCAGTTCGGATTATTTTTGGATTTGAGGGAGCTGACGATAGACATACAAGTATATGCTCGCAAGCAGCTACATCGCCTCTGTTTTTCATTCTGTTATTCTCAGTAATAAGATTCATTCTGTCCGCACAGCGACGCAGAGCTATCTCTCTGAGTGCAGTAAGATTTTCAACTGAGAAAAAGTTTTGAACCGCGCGTTTTGCCTGAGTTTCTTTATAAACCTTACCTGCGTTGAGTCTGTCAAGCAGATCTCGCGGCTCAATATCTATAAGTTCAACTTGGTCAGCACTGTCAAATACAGAATCCGGTATCCTTTCCCTAACCCTGACACCTGTAATTGATGAAACAATATCGTTAAGGCTTTCAATATGCTGAACATTAACTGTGGTATAAACATCAATTCCGTTATCCAAAAGTTCTTCAATATCTTTATACCTTTTTTTGTGCCTGCTTGAAGAAGCGTTTGTATGCGCAAGCTCATCGACCAAAATGAGCTGAGGATGCCTTTCCAAAGCGGCGTCAATATCAAACTCGTGCAAAACAATATTGTTATACGGCACATTTTTTATAGGCAGAACCTCAAGCCCGCTTATCAAAGCCACTGTCTGGGGCCTTGCGTGCGGCTCAATATATCCTGCTACAACATCTACTCCCCTATCTTTTGCGGCGTGGGCAGCCTTAAGCATTGAATATGTTTTGCCGACGCCAGCTGCATATCCAAAAAAGATTTTTAGTTTTCCTCGTGTTTTTCTGCGTTCTTCTTCTCTTATTTCTTTTAAAATTTGATCGGGTGTCTTTCTTATCTCCAAAACTGAAATGCCACCTTTCTCATAATCTTCATTTTTCAAAGCAAAGCCCCTTTAAAACGCTGTGATGGGCAACATATATACCGCTTTTATGATAATGCGTTTCAAGCGGCATATACAACCCGTACCCAACATTCTTAAAAGAACAAGATCATTTTTCTATATTTGATACAATACCCATTTCCTTAGCTATTTCAAGATTTACTCCTAAAACATTAACGGTTTCTTCCCCGAATATACCAAGAAGCTTACCTTCGGTATTATCTTCAACAATCTTTTTAAGTTCTTCCTCGCTTATACCGGAAGCCTGTGAAATTGCAGGAATCTGAATTTCTGCAGAATCGGGTGAAATGTGAGGGTCAAGTCCCGAACCTGAAGCGGTGAGAAGATCGGTGGGAATATCTTCGCGTTTAACGCCTGGGTTTGCCTCAAGAAATTCTTCAATATCTTTTTCAACTCTTTCGGCAAGTTCAGGATTTGAAGGAGCATAGTTATTGGAACCAGAGCTTAAACCGCCGAACTCACTTCCATCATTGTAATACTTATTTCCGTTTTCGTCCTCATAGTAAGTGTTGTAATTATATGCGGACGGACGGCATTTCATAAAGTAATCTTCAGTAAAATCCTGACCAACAAACTCTGAACCGACTGCAACGCCGTCAGCCTTTACCAAATTACCCTCAGCCTGTTTTGGGAAAATAAGTGATGATATTCCCGTGAGCAAAAGCGGAAATCCCAATCCGCAGATAATGAGCAATATAAGAGTAACGATTATAACCTGTCGAGCAGAACTAAAAACAGATTTTTTAGCTTTAGTATTATTTTTCATAAGTGTTCCCCCTTAAAAAATCAAACTAAGCAAAGGCGTAATAATCAAATCTATTATTTTAATTCCGAGGAACGGTGTGATAACTCCACCCAAGCCGTAAATCATCATATTTCTTGTTAACATTTTGCCTGAGGACATCGGGCGGTATTTTACACCCTTCATTGCAAGAGGGATAAGGCACGGAATGATTATTGCGTTAAATATCAGCGCTGATAAAATCGCGCTGAAAGGAGTAGAAAGATTCATTATATTGAGCACCTGCATCTGTGGGATTGTTGCCATAAACATTGCAGGGATAATCGCAAAATACTTTGCTATATCATTTGCGATTGAGAATGTTGTTAGAGCTCCGCGAGTGATAAGAAGCTGTTTACCTATCTCAACAACCTCAAGAATCTTAGTGGGGTCACTGTCAAGGTCAACCATATTTGCAGCCTCTTTCGCTGCAGTTGTACCCGAATTCATAGCAAGACCAACATTTGCCTGGGCAAGAGCGGGCGCGTCATTAGTACCGTCGCCGGTCATAGCAACGATTTTGCCCTGAGACTGTTCCTGCTTAATAACCTTAATTTTATCCTCAGGTTTACATTCAGCAATGAAGTCGTCAACGCCTGCTTCAGCAGCTATTGTTGCGGCAGTAAGCGGATTATCCCCAGTACACATTATCGTTTTTATACCGATAGCGCGCAGTCTTTCAAAACGCTCTTTCATACCGGGCTTAACTGTATCTTTAAGATAAATTACGCCGAGCACTCTGTTGTTTTCGCAAACCGTTAAAGGAGTACCGCCTAAAGACGAAACCTTTTCAACTAATTTTTGCAAATCTTCAGGAGTTTTTCCTCCATTTTCATTTACATACTGTGCAATAGCATCGTAAGCGCCCTTTCTTATCTCTGTGCCGTCCGGCAAATCAATGCCGCTCATACGAGTTTGAGCAGTAAACTCGTGGAATATGCAGCCATCCGTTTTCTCGCTTGTATCACCGAGTTTGCGTGCAAGTTCCAATGTAGATTTGCCCTCAGGAGTTTCATCATAGAGACTTGTCAAAGCAGCGGCTCTGATAAGTTCTTTCTCCTGAACGCCGTTTACGGGAAGAAATTCAGCGGCAAGTCTGTTTCCGAAGGTAATTGTGCCCGTTTTATCGAGAATCATTGTGTCAACATCGCCGCACGCCTCTACAGCCTTGCCTGACATAGCAATAACATTGAAACGAGTTACTCTGTCCATACCCGCAATACCGATAGCGGAAAGCAGTCCGCCGATGGTTGTGGGAATAAGACACACCATAAGTGCAACAAGAGTTGAAATCGGAAGGTCAACGCCGCAGTAAGCACCGATAGGATATAGAGTAACAATAACTATAAGGAATATAATAGTGAGCGAAACGAGAAGCGTGTTGAGTGCGATTTCGTTAGGAGTTTTCTTTCTTGAAGCGCCTTCAACAAGTGCAATCATTCTGTTAAGAAAGCTGTTTCCGGGGTCTGATGTAATTTTTATTTTAAGCCAGTCTGAAACTACCGTTGTACCGCCGGTTACACTGCTAAAATCTCCGCCGCTTTCACGCAAAACAGCTGCTGACTCACCTGTTATAGCCGATTCGTCAACAGAGGCAACTCCCTCTATAACCTCACCGTCGCCGGGGATTATTTCGCCGGCAGACACCATAACAATGTCTCCCTTTTTGAGTTCGCTTGAAGCGATTACATTCTCAGTTCCGTCTTCATTAAGCAAACGCGCTTGAGTATCCTTTTGTGTTTTTTTAAGGCTTGCAGCCTGCGCCTTGCCGCGTCCCTCCGCAACTGACTCCGCAAAATTTGCGAACAAAACAGTTAGAAAAAGAATTATAGATACAACAAGGTTATAAATTCTCATATCTGAGCCTGATTCTCCGAATACGCCCGGAATGACCGTTAATAAAAGAGTGATAACAAAACCTATTTCAACAACAAACATTACAGGGTTTTTTATCATATATCTCGGGTCAAGTTTCAGAAAAGAACCTAAAAGTGCCTGTTTGAAAATTTCAGGCGTTATCATTTTCTGTTTACGATTATTATGTTTACTCATTTGAAAAAGACCTCCTTAGCTCCACATTATCAAATGCTCTGCAATAGGTCCGAGAGCCAAAGCCGGGAAGAATGTGAGAGCGGCAAAGATATAAACTACAAATACAAGTATTATTGAGAAAGAGAATGTACCTGTTTGAAGTGTTCCTGAAGTTTCGTTAACATAATTTTTCTTTGCAAGTGAACCTGCAATGGCAAGCTGGAGAACAATCGGTATATATCTTCCGAGAAGCATTACTAATCCTGTTGTAATATTCCAGAAATATGTATTGTCTGCAAGTCCCTCGAATCCAGAACCGTTATTCGCTGCTGACGAAGCATATTCATAAAGCACTTGAGTTAAGCCGTGAAAACCGGGATTTGTTATTGCCTCAGATCCGGCATTTGTTCCTACCGCAAGCGCAGAAAACGAAAGAATAAGGAACGGATGAATAATTATTGCGAGCGCCGTGAGTTTCATTTCTCTGCCCTCAATTTTTTTACCTAAATACTCAGGAGTACGGCCTACCATAAGACCGCAGATGAATACTGCAAGAATTGCATAAAGTATCATATTCATAAGACCTACACCCTTGCCTCCGAATACGACATTGAGCATCATATGAAGAAGTGGAACAAATCCGCCGAGCGGTGTAAGAGTATCGTGCATATTATTTACAGTACCTGTTGTAAACGAGGTTGTTGTGGTTGTGAACATTGCAGACTGAGCAATACCGAAACGAACCTCTTTACCTTCCATATTTCCGCCTGACTGACTTAAGCCAATATTTGCAAGAGTCGGATTTCCTGCCTTTTCAGAAAAGAAGCAGATTAAAAGACCTATAATGAAGAGAATGCTCATTGCAGCAAAGATTGAACGACCTTCTCTTCCAAAAATCTTCGATACAATATCCTGATTGCGTGTGAGCGGAGAGCCGTTGTTTTTCATTCTCTCAAGACGGGCGTCTCCAGCCATTTTACCGAATGTTATAACGCAGGCTCCCGGCAGAACCATCATTGAATAAAGTTCAATAAGGTTTGTAAGAATAGTGGGATTTTCAAGAGGGGTAGAAGAATTTCCCCCTAAGAAACCTCCGCCGTTAGTACCTAAATGCTTGATTATTTCTAGAGCCGCAATAGGACCGTTGGCAATCGTTTGATAAGTACCCTCTAATGTTTTAACAACTATGTTTGAGTCAAAATTCTGAGGAACGCCCTGCCAAACGAGCAAAACACCTCCTATAAATGAAAACGGAAGAAGTACACGCGTAATAATTCTGATGAGATCTGAAAAGAAGTTTCCGAGATCCTCCTTATTTTTACCTGTAACACCTCTTATAAAAGCTACGCAGGCCGCGTATCCGCTTGCCGCAGAAACAAACATCATAAATATTATAACAATCATTTGAGACAAATAGCTCAATCCTGATTCACCGGAATAATGCTGAAGATTGGTATTTGTCATAAAACTGATTATCGTATTAAAAGCCAATGTAGGCTCCATACCTTCAATTCCGTTTGGGTTGAATATGGACAGGCTTTGTATTCTCAAAATAAGATAGCCTACCGCAATCATAAATCCGTTAGTGGCAATAAGAGCCAAAACATACTGCTTCCAATTCATCCCTTTATCGGGATTGACTCCGCCGAGCTTATACAAAACCCCGTCAACTTTATCGAGTACAGGATCTGCAAAAGTCTTCTTTTTTGCTGCAATATGATACAGATACTGCCCCATAGGGATAACAATTATCAAAAATATAATAATTGTCAGAACTAACTGTAACATTTATATTTACCTCCAAATTTACTAATTAAAATCGTTCAGGGTGTGTAAGTGCAAAAACAAGATATCCACACAACAACAAAGCGATAATTCCAATAAAAATCATCAAAGTCACCTCTTTCTATTCTTGAGCCTCAATCTGAACTTCACACCACTTTACAAGTAACCATATCAGTCCGAAGCCTATAAGCAAAACTGCAATCATCAAAATATCCACTAAAAGCCCTCCTTTACCGGTTCTAATAACTTTTTGACGGCAATGCATTTTTCATATTCTCCGTTTTCCACAAGTTTTCTAACGGAAACACATAACTCACAAATCTCTTTTGGTGTTTTCAGTTCTACCGCTGTTTTCACATTAATGCCTCCAAACATCAGATAGAATATCGCTTTACGAAAAGCATAAATAACTACTCAGATACATGATTTTCCCGCATCTGTTGATAAGAAAACCTGTACTATTTTATCTTAGCTAAAGGGTTTTAATATAAGCAAATTGATTCACTTCGCTCCCTTTTCGCACTCATATAATATCCCCATGCTTGTGAGTTGGGTGTGAGAGAATTATAAATGCTGTGAGAAAGCTGTGAGAATTGCAGTAAAAAAAGCAGACACAAATTCGTGTCTGCTATAAATAAATTCGATTTTTATAAATATTTATTCATCAACCAAGCGGTAACCAACACCGATTTCGGTTAATATATATCTGGGTTTTGCAGGAACGGGCTCAATTTTTCTTCTAAGTCCCGCCATTAGCGCCCTTAGAGCTTGCGTATCATTTCCGTAGCCCACGCCGTAAATCTCTCTTATGATAAACTGACTTGTAAGAACCTTTCCCATATTCCTAAAAAACAGCGAAAGAAGATTATATTCAAGGGGCGTAACATGCAGAGGCTCTCCGCCGATAAACACCTGACGCTTACTTAAATCAATCGCAAGTTCGCCAACAGCTAGCGTTGGCTGTTGTTCCTTGTGAGAATTCATACGAAGATGTCGTATCGCAACGCGGATTCTTGCCATTAGCTCAGTGGCTGAAAACGGCTTTGTGAGAAAATCATCCGCACCTATGTCAAGAGCAGCTGCTTTCTCTCTGTCTTGGTCTCGTGCCGAAACAACTATTATCGGTATTTCCGACCAATCTCTGACTTTTTCTATAACTTCCATTCCGTCCATATCAGGCAAACCCAAATCAAGAAGCATTAGATCTATTTTTTCAGATACCAAATCAGACAAAGCACTTTGAGCAGTACTTGCTGTTTTACATTCAAATCCTTCCTGTTTGAGCGTATAAGCAATAAAATTTCTTATCTGAGAATCGTCTTCTACAACTAAAATAATATCTTCATGAGTTTTCATTTTTATTCATCTCCATAGGTAGAGTAAATTCAAACATGGCGCCGCCGCCAGGTCGGTTTTGAGCAGTAATGCGCCCGCCGTGCGCTTCAATAATTGACTGGCATATTGCTAGACCTAATCCTATGCCTCTCTGTGAATCGGTGCTTTTTCCTCTTGTAGTATAGAACATCTGAAACACATTTGGCAAATCGTTTTCATTTATTCCACTACCTCTGTCTAATACTCTAAAAATCACTTCTTTTACTTCATAATCAACAGAAACTTCTACACGAATCTCATTTCCCATAGGAGTATGTTTCACTGCATTATCAAGTAAATTAACAATAACCTGACTAATTAGCCTTGCATCCATTGGCACCATTATTAAAGCATCTGGAATTAAAACAGATATTTCTCTTTCAGGCGCTCTTTTTTCAACAACCATTATTGCAGCTCCAACCACTTCTTCAACGGCTTCATTCGTTTTGTTAAGCAAAAGTTTACCATCTTGAATTTTAGTTAAATTGAGAATATTTTCTACAAGAGCATAAAGCCAATTTGCATCTTTATATATTCCTTCAGCAATTTCATATCTTGGATCTTGCTTGTCAGTCATATTCATCAATATTTCACCACTACCCATTATTCCGGAAAGTGGAGTTCTAATATCGTGTGAAATTGAGCGCAATAAATTTCCTCTGTAATGCTCTTTAACTGCTTCCTCATGGCTTTTGGCTTGAGCCTGCAAGCTACAAAGTCTTTCAAGTGCAAGAGAAGCACTTTCAATTACAGAATGAAGAAGCCTTGTCTGAGATAAATCGAAAATTTCTGCTTTTTCTTTAGGAATACGCAAAACTGCAAATACCTTAGTTTTTCCGTAAATCGGATAGTCATAATAATCTGAACTAATATAATATGATTTTTTGGGATTTTTTAATCTTTTATTTAAATCATCATAATTCTCAATAGGAGTACTTCTCAACGAGCCATCCTTGTAATGAATATATTCTTTTTCCAATTCTCCGTTTTCTTCATAAAATACAAGAACTGGACAGCACAAAAAAATCGAACTTACTGTTTTCAATATAACATTAGCAATTGCCGTTTTGTCTTCAGCTTTTGTAAGTGTTTTAGTAAGTTTATACAAAGCTTCAGTTTCCGTCTCTTTCTCAGTTGCCTCTATAGCTGATTCTTTAACCTTAGTTGTAAGCGTACTTGTTATAACTGATATTATTGTCATTATAAGAAAAGTAATAAAGTAAGTGGGATCATTAACTTTAAGAGTATATATCGGTGTTGTAAAAAACCAGTTAAAAAGGAAAATTGATGCTATCGTAGCAAGTAAGCCGTATAAATACCCTTTTGTTAATCTCGCAACTAAAAGAACAGAGAAAACATATACAACAACCACATTAGTATCAGGTATATTTGAATAGGAAAACAAACCTCCTATAATTGTTGCACAGACAAGTATTAAAAAAGTTATTCCAATGTAGCACAAATTGCGCTTTATTCTATTACTCATAAAAATCACCTCAATCGTGACATGAATATATATTTAATAATGTTAATTGCGTATTATTAAATTTCATCTATAATCTAAACTTTTTACTCTATAATATTTACTAAGCAAACTCTATATTTCTTTTATGCCATAATTACTGGTTATATATATCGTGCTGTTATATTAAATACAACTAAGACTGTTTTTTACGCATTAAGTAATATAGCTGTATAATAAAACATCAGTAATCCTTTCAATATATCCTGTCTCTTATACACATCTCCGAGCCCACGAGACCGAGGCTGATC
>UQFL01000055.1 GCA_900540305.1 uncultured Oscillospiraceae bacterium
TAAAAGCACCCTTTCGGGTGCTTTTTTAATATAAGTTTTTTTCTAAATTAATTTCCAAGTTATTCCTAGTATTTATTTCTATCTGACAAACCTTATCTAATAACACAGCAAATGCGTATAATAGCATCGAGGATAGTACCGATATTATTACACCCACAGCAAGAACAATTACCGCCGTTAGCCCATCATAATTATCATAAATTTGAAATGATGCAAATAAGGTTGACAATATTTCTAATATTAATATTAAAAATGAAAATATTTTAAGTTTACTAACAACATCTTTATATAAGCTGTTAACTTTTTTTAAAATTTGACTTTCTTCTTGAATGTCTACTTCTTCGTGAACATCTATTTCTTCATCAATTTTTGTATCTTCATTAATATAATTTTCTTCATCAAATATTGCCTGCATTATATTTAACTCCTCCTTGTTAATAATACTCTTATTCCATTGCCTCTCCCAACGCACCATATAAATCGTTAACCGAATCAGAATCCGTACCAAATGCGTCTGCTGCAAAATCTACATCATCATCATATCCACTTCCATATCCGTATCTTCCTCCACTATTGTCACTTTGATAAGAAGAACTTCCCGAAGAATCACAACTTTCGCAAATAATAATAATAACAAAAATGGCTACTATTATTAAAATAAATTTCTTCATAAAAAACTTCCTTTGTATTATTTTGCTCCTATATAAGTGCATTATTATAATAACACAAGTATACAATAATGTCAATGGTTTGTTCCAATTTGAGTGCAAGGAGTTAAAAATGAATATTGAATATGATAAACAAATTGGGAAAAATATTCGTTTCATAAGAAAAAGCAGGAAACTAACTCAAGAATTATTATCCGCCAAATTGCAACTTCTCGGATGTGATATAACACGAAGTGCTGTTGCAAAAATTGAAGTTGGACAAAGACATTTGTATCCTGATGAGATTAAACTAATTAAAGAGATTTTACAGACGACATACGAAGAAATATTCGATAGTAATCATTAAATAAATTAATAATTATAAATCTCTTTTAATGCAGAGTAAAAAAAGCACCCTTTCGGGTGCTTTTTTTGGTGGAGATAGCGGCAACCGCACTCCGCAGCGCGCTTTGCGCTTGCTTTGTGCGTTCTGCTTCATATTTTATGCGAAAAGCTTTGCTTCGCAAACTTTTCGATTATATGCGGTTTCAATTACCGTCAAAAATTAAAGCACCCTTTCGGGTGCTTCTTTTGGTGGAGTTAAAGATGATAAATCCGAAACATTATTTAATTCATCGAATGAGAGTTCTTTTGCACCGTCTTTGTAATTGAAATGAAATTCGATCTTGTCATCATAAAGGATAACCGCATTTACAAAACTGTCTATAAGCCTTCGTCTGTATTCTAACTTATGAAAATCAAATTTTCTGAATTTATGAAACCAAAATTCAAGTTGATCTCTTGTCAGTTTAGGCTGTTTAATGTTCTCTTCCGCAATTTGTATCTCCAACTCTTCTTTGCGTTTTTCGAGTTCGTCCAGCCTTTGCTTAGTTGATTTTGTGATTATTCCCTGCTCAATGGCGTTAATCATATTTTTTATAGACTTTTCAGTTTCGGAAAGTTCTTTTTGCAGAATCGGAACCGTTGTATTTTCACCTTCCAGAGTCTTTAAAATACTGTCAATAATCCGCTCTATCAGATCATCGTCCATTATTGTATCCATGACTTGTTGAACAACAATGTTTTCTATCCAATCCTTTTTAACTGCTTTTTTATCGCAGCTTTTCGTGCGTTTTGCATTGACACATTTATAGTAGGAATAGCGATTGCCTTTTGCGCGTCCGCTTTCGCCGACCATAAAGGACATACATTTGCCGCAATAGAGTTTTGTGGTTAAAAGATAATCGTCCTCTGCCTTATGTCTGGCAGGGGCTCTTTTGCTTTTTGCAAGTATTTGTTGAACATCGTCAAACACATCTTGAGAAACTATTGCAGGAATGCCGTTTGGAATAACAGTACCGCTGTAAATATATTCACCTATGTATCTGCGGTTCGTTAAAATTCTGGCAATGTTACTCACCTTAAACTTACTGCCTCGCTGTGTTCTAAAGCCTTTGTTATTGAGTAAATCAGCAATTTCCTGCTGCGTCATTCCGCTTTTATAGCTTTCAAAAATTTCACGAACAATCGGCGCGGTCATCGGGTCTATCTGATAATGCTGTTCACTGTCAATACGATAACCCAAAGCAAGTGACCCGCCGTTGTATTTACATTTCAAAGCATTTTCTGTTAAACCTCTGTTTATCTTTTCCGCAAGTTCAACCGAATAATATTCAGCCATACCTTCCAGCACGGATTCCAGGATAATGCCTTCAGCTCCTTCGCTTATGGCTTCCGTAGCGGATATTACACGAACATTATTCTTTTTAAGGATATTTTTATAGTGAGCAGAGTCATAACGATTGCGGGCAAAGCGGTCGAGTTTCCAAACGATAATAACATCAAACAAACCTTTGGAACTGTCATTTATCATCTGCTGAAATGCCGGACGGTTGTCTGTCTTTGCGGACAACGCACGGTCGATATATGAATCAATAATTCGAATGTCATTCTTTTCAGCAAACGCTTTGCATTCACGCAACTGACCGTCAATCGACTCTTCACGCTGATTGTCGCTTGAGTATCGCGCGTAGATCACACCGTTCATAACATCACCTCAATCAGCATATTAGCGCGCAAAAGAATTTTTGTCAACAGTGCTATTTATTATTTTTAGGTTTAAAATCAAATGCACATATTATTCTGCTTCTTTGCACATCCTCTTGCCTAACTGAGCAATATCCTTTAGCGCTTGTTTTAGAAAGAGTGAAATTTTTACATTCCAAACATTTTCGTCTTTCCTTTTTCTTTCCGTGACCATCACAAGCAATCAATTTATAACTAACAATATAATTCTGTAGATTTTTAGGATTAGTGCAAATTTCAATAGACTCTTTTTTGTCGTTATGTAAAGTAAATTTGATATTATTTTTATTATCTGTCATCATATTCATATCATTTAATAAATGGCAAGTTTTATTGTATTCATTGACGGTTTGCGCATCAAGCTCATCTATGAAATTGAGGATACTACTCATTATACTGTTATTTAAACCATATCCACCATGCCCATATTCATAATATATATGACCTTTAAATTCTTCTTTTTGGAATACGATATCAACAACATAATCTCTCATTTTATAATCATCTGAAACATCATGATTTAGAGGTGAAAGTTTTGCATATTTTTGTAACTTATCATCAAATTCTTTTTTCCAATTAGGATAATTAATTTTATTTTCAATTTTTTCTTCTCTTGTTAAGCGTTCATTTGTGGATTGCTTTATTTCATCAAGTGTGCCGTTATGCCTTTTTAAGAATTCATTTTTACATTTAACAATATCAGGAATATCAACAGTTGTCACATTTTCAAAATATTTCGCAGGGATACAAAGTTTACTTGAAAAATCACCAATTCTTTTTAAAGGTGTTCCATGCATATGTGCATAACGCAAAACAGTTTCAGGTACGCCTAATGCTTCTGCAATTTCATGCGGATAACTCAATCCATACACTTGCTCAACAAGTTCAAAAATGTCCAATTTTATTGGGACATTCTGCTCATCAAGTTCAATAAGATGTAATAATTGATTTAATTCTACATGATTTCGCCTAAATTTATTTTTAAAGTACCAAGGCAAATTGGAAGTAATAAAATCATAGTGTTCATCATTTATTTGCCAGTCTTCACACACACTATTTAAATCTTCAATTTTGCTACCATATTTCTCGCCACCAGCACATAATCCATTAAAATTAAATTCACAAGTCCTGCAAGATTTATCTAAATGTAATTTCATTTCATATCCTCCTGTTTTTAACTCCGAACAAGTTGAAAGTTATATATTAATAAATGCACCTTTTTAATATGTTGCTCAAGCAAGTCAATTCAACAAAATTTAATCTTTTCAATATTGAAATTGATTTATCATGACCGACAATAACATACGCATTAAATAGATTGATATCAAGATTTTCTTTAGAATATTTATGCAAATAGATGCACTTTCAAATATAACTTGATCAATATCTTATAGGAATGTTTGATTTATGTATTTTAATGTTTTTATACCCCATTGTATCAATAAGTTCACGGACACTATCCTTTGCTATTTCAAATTCCATCATTGGCGAAATAGTTATCCTAGAGATTGAATCTTCCTTAAGTTTAACTTTTAAAATGGGAACAACTAGTCCATTTTTTATTACAAAGTCATCTTTGATTTGTTTATTATTTTCGCCAAAGTAATGAGTCTTGTCTTTGTGTACACGATTATCACTAAACTCTAATACTATTCTGTATTCTTTTTCATGAGAAAACTTATCACTTTTATAAAACATTCCTTTATGGTCAATATAACTACGCAATTTAAATTTTATTTGTTCAAACCTATTTAATCTTGAGAAATTACTGTGCTCAAGAACATCAAACAAATTATTTATTTCCTGGTCTTGGTCTTTTTTTGAGTACAAAACTTTACCATAATACACAAAAAAGGAGTCAAGGTGTCTTTTATCTTCTGTATCAAATGATTTTAATAATTTCTGCATATTAAATCCTATATTATAACCCTGATAAAATCCATTATTCACATAATAATTCCACATTGATAAGGAATCACCGTCTATTGAAGTGCAAAAAACAAACGCGCGATCATTATTATAATGATATTTTAAATTAAGATTATAATTAATATGATTGGTATTCAGTTTTCGTATATCATTAATATTATTTTCTTTAACTAAATCATTAAAAGCATCACATGTTAATGGGTATTTTTCATGGTTTGCGTCAACAAACTCAACCATTCTTTTCACCACAAATATTGGCTCAGATTTATCGTTTAGATACCTAATATCCGTAAAATAAAGTTCTTTGCTTTTGATTATAGATAGAAAGGAATTCGGAGATGTATAATGATATTTTAATGTATCCCCGTTTTTATCAATTTCTTCATCACCTGGTTTAAAACATTTTATGAAAAATGAATTAAAATGCGAATTATCATACATTGATTTGTCCTCGTTAAATTACTAATTTTATTCATAGTATTAGCCTTATAACTATTAAGACATTACTAATTACATTTTTGATTATATGATATTTTTAAAAATAACTCAATATATTTATGTTTAGTAAGAATATAATCTTTTAATTTATATTTCTCACATCGTTCTTCTTTGTTTTTAGTGACGGCTACTACATTGTCATAATAAACTGCCATAAGAATCTGGGCAAAATAGCAGCCATAATGCTTAATAAAAAAATGCCATCATTGCATTTGTCTCTGTGGTGCAAATATATAAATCACAATCATTTTCAATATCGCCAAAAGCATCTGACAGCATTTTACCGTCAAATCACCGCAAGTTACAATCCCGATTATCTTGTTATGATATTCTACTATGTATTTGCTGTCATCACCTAAATTAGTAGGTATTTCGCCCTGAATAATAGTTGCACCACGATTTAATTTTAATAAAACGGCAACTTTTTGGAAATATAAATTGGCAATATCCGTGGTGCCCTATTACACCACGGATATTGCCAAAGTCTTTTAAGTCAGCATATTGTCCAACTTCACCGCAATGCCGTTGCCGCTGTAGGCGGGAGACATACGCAATGGAAGTACGGGTTGTTTGCAGAAAATGTCTTATAACCTCGTAAGTTGAAAAATATAAAAGCCCTCTTTATCTAATTCGTTAACGAATTCTTTGAATTTTTCATAGTTTTTAAGATCGGATTCGGAATAATTCAAACTCAAATCATATTTTTCATTTATATCCTTACATAAATACTTAGAATAGGAAATTAAAATTCCGGATTTTTTGTCTTTTTCCATAATAACATAGCTGTCGTTTCTTGTAACTTCATTGTAATATTCAGTAGTAATCTTGCACATACCATTCTCCTTTATTCAATAATCCGCCTTTTATTTGGTCTTTTTTACTGTTTCATAAATTATTCTTCCGATAACTGCGGTAATGATTGGTCCTCCCGCAAGTATGAATATTCCTGAAAACAGGATATGATTGGATTTATCGCCAAAATCCATTAGAAGAGGTGAAAACATAACTGCAAGACCGCCAATTATTTCAATTGCCACAAACACGACAATAGCTTTCGATATTCTTTCTAGTGATTTTTCTTTTGAATTCTTGTTTGATGCGGAGTTTCTTGGAGTATTTGCATTGATTAACGGCACATAATTCGGATCTAATGCTTTTATTCTTTTTTCTGTCGCTATTAACTCGTTTGAGTGAAATCGTAATGTTATATTGACAAATTCTTTTCTTATAGTATCGAGCAATAAATAGTTTTTAACATATGATTTCAAATAGGAGATCACTACTTGTGTCGAATTTTCGGCAAAATATTTTTCTAAAAGGTCTGCCATGTTTTTTTGAAGCTCGGCAACAGCATATGTTCGATCTTGGAGATCTGAAATAGAGTCATTTAATTGTGAAAATTTTCTATAGTGAGATTTTGCCCAATAGATATCGCGCTCACAAAGCATATCGATTTTTGCAATTATTTCTTTTGCAAGACTCCATTTTTCCTCTGACGTTTTGTCGCTCTTGTCAATTAAATCGAATACACTGTCTAATGAATTAGCAAGGCGAATCACTGAATTCGACATATTTTTCAAATTAGTTTGTTCAGCTTTGAAGTAATTAAAATAAAATAATGCTTCCCAATCATTTGGATTTTCAAATGTAATCATTTCATAATATTTAGACGCTAATTCAGCATTATTATCATCTTTTGCACGCCTCGCCATTATATACAGGTTCTTTACTTTATCTGAACTATCTACCCTTACGGTACCTTGAACATCAACAGTTCCTTCAATCATCATTCTCCTTGCTTCTTCTACAGAATATTTACAGCCGCAAGATTGACATACAAAGACACCCTCTTGTTTCATTAAATCAGTACTACCGCACATTTCACAAGTAAGTTGTTTCATTTTTCTACTCCTCCAAATTTATTTTAATAATTTCTGTTTTCTTATCTGTGGTTTTAAGTTTTTTGACCTTTTCTGCTATTTCTTCTTCAAGATCTGATAGAACTTCGTTGCTCATTGAATCGCTAAAATGGATTTTCTCGGCAAGTTTTGTAAGAGCCATTTTTGTTCCGCAGTTTTGGCACGCAAAAAATCCGTCCTGTTTGATTAAATCGGTACTTCCGCACATTTCGCATACAAGCTGCTTCATTTCTTTCTCCTTAGATTTTATTTCATTCATTTAGCTTTTTTATTTCAATACTTTACACTGTAAATTTCTTTTATTAATAAGAACAATGATTTTGTTCGCTGAATTCTTAACAAGTTCCGTATTATCTTTTTTAACAGCGTCATCAAAGGTTTTAAATTCATTCTGAATCTGTCTTTCTATTTCCGCAAGTGCGTCGGTTGACATAGGGTCGCTGTAGCGAATAGACTCGTACACCTTTTTGCACTCTGTTTGAACATCATCTGATTGAGCAAAGGACATAAGGGTTTGCGCGTCGGCAGTTAGCGAGTGAATAAAGAAAGTCTGCGCCTTCACACGATCATCTATATCACTAACAACATCTGCCGCAGTGTTAGCCTGAACGATTGCAATTGCGTAAACCGCAAGGATCACCGCATCAACAACAATACCGACCCAATACGGAATGACCGGAATTGCCATTGCGATGGCTCCGGCGATAAGGGAAACAATTAACGCAATATAAGCAATATAAATAATAGGGAGTTTTAAAAATATTTTGTCCATGTTTTCTTCTTTAAAGAAAAGGAAACTGCATACCAAATTGGCAACAAACACAATCGTTATAAATATGTACCCGACCCAAAAGCCTGCGCCGGCATTGGAAATACCAATCGTATTTGCGGCGGAAACGAACGTAATTACATTAAAAACTACAAGCGCGATTGCCCAGCAGATACCATAAACTGTAAAGTATTTTTTCATCACATTTCCCCCCTATAAAATACTTGCAAGGAGTTGGGATTTCATTGTATTGAACTCCTCCTCTGTCAGCATTCCGGCATCTTTCATCATCGTTAATTTATCAATTTTCGCCTTAAACGCCGCCATATCGTCCTGCGGGAGTGCCGGCTGGGTGTTCATGCTTTCAAACGCGTTATTGACGGCTCCGCCGACGATGCCGCCGACCGCGCCGCCGACGCCTGCCATCGTGCCGAATCCGACGCCCATGTTGGTGAATTCACCGACCGCCTCGTTCTGCGCCACATCCTGCGCCACGTCAAATCCGCGTTCCTGCTGATAGGTGTAGCCCTCCTGGGCGCGCTTGGTCGCCATTGCCTGGGACGCAATGACTGTTTTCTGCGCCTCCGTCTCGGCGTCGATCACCGCGGTCTGCTGGCGCAGCTTTGCCTCGGCGATATCGGCGTACTGCCGGAAATGGAGGGATTTGAACTTTTCGTAGGACGCGTCGCCGTCCGGCTTAACAATCGTGGTGACAAAAAACCGTTCCAGCGCTACCCCGTAGTCCAAAAAATCAATCTTCAGCAGCTTGATCAGCGCGGCGGACAGATCGCTGAGCCGCTCGTCGATTTCAAAGATACTGATCTTCTGCTCACGGATGACCTGCGCCAAATACGACTTGACCTTCGTCATCAGAAACGCGCGGAAATATCTTGTCAGATTTTCCTGCGAAAGGAGATTTTCCGTGCCGACCAGTTTAAGCAGCAGCTTTCTGGAATCCTCGGCGCGCAGGCTCATTTCGCCGCTAGCGCCGATGGAAATGGGGAAATTATATGTAGGCTCCATGAACTGGACTTTGTTGTCCGTCCCCCATTTTATCGCCATCTGCTCGGTCTTGTTTATGAAATAGACCTCGCAGTGAAACGACGTTTTCCCGTCTGTCGCGCGGTTTAACGCCTTGCCGATCATGGGGATATTCTGCGTTTCCAGCGTGTAACGGCCGGGTCCGAACAGGTCAAGCGCCTGTCCGTTCATCATAAAGACAGCCTCCTGCGACTCGTGCACAATCAGCTGGGTCAGAGAGTTAAAATCTTCGCAGGGGTGTTTCCATATAAATGTGGTGTTGTCACCCTCGTATTTGATAATATCTGCTATTTTTGACAAACCATAAACCTCCTATTACCGATAAAATAATCCTAATTATATCTAATTATACTATTATAATCGGTATTTTTCAAGCATAATTACTGTTTATAGCGTTATAATTACCGATTAAATTAGTGTACACTTTTAGGTAAAGGAGTGTCAGCTATGGATGAAGATTTTATCAGACAAAGAATAACCGAATTGCGTATTCAAAAAAATGTTTCCGAATACAGAATGAGTCTGGATTTAGGCCATAGTAAAAGTTATGTCCAAAGTATTACCTCCGGAAGGGCTTTGCCGTCTATGCCGGAATTTCTTTACATATGTGAATATTTCGGTATAACACCGGCGGATTTTTTTAATACGGATTCCCGAGAAATACTAATGCAACAGGAACTGGATAACGAAACAAAAAATATGTCAAAGGATGATTTAAATCTACTTATCAAATTAGCAAAAAGGTTAAATAAGAAATAATATAATTGCTTTTTAAATGAAAAATTAAAAAGAGCCTTGACGCGGGTAAAAATATCCGGTAATATTGAAAGTCCGCAGAAGCGGCAAGTGCTCTTTGATAATTAAATAGCTATTTAATATAAAAAGTCCTGAGAGTATACTGCCGCGCGGTAACTCTCAGGATTTTAATTTTTTGGGAAAGGAGTTATTATATCGTATTCTATCCCCTACGGGGATAGGCAAGCATATTGTTTGTATATACAAACAGAAAACCGGGAGTACCCGGGCCCCCTAAAATTACGAAAGAGAGGTACATGCCAAAACCGACAACAAAACTAAAATGGTCGCGATGAGGTTTCGTGAAAACGATTACGAAACGATCAAAAAGAAAGCCGATAAGGCAAAAATGAATTTTACTGAATTTGTTACAAGGTCAGCATTAGATAAACCAATAATCATTATTGATGGCTTGGACAAAGTTCTGAAAGAACAAAAGGCAATAGGAAGAAATCTGAATCAGCTTACGATGCTGTGCAATATGGGAAAGATCGTTTGCCCAGATTTGTCGGAAATGATAGACCGGTATTCAGCCGCGTATGACCGTCTGAACGATATTTCAGGGAGGTGCAGATAGATGGCGATCATAACCGCAATTCCCGAAAGAACACAAAACAAGACTGCAATGAAAAGAGTTCTTGCTTATGTGATGCAAGACTACAAAACAATATATGAAGGTGTTAAATTGGTAAGCGGTCAGAACTGCATGCCCAAAAGCGCGTACACCGAATTTATGGCAACAAAGAATCAGTACAGAAAAGCAAACGGTGTATTCTTTAAACAATATGTTCAGTCATTTAATCCCGGTACGGCAACGCCTGAGCTGATACATCAGATCGGCATAGAAACAGCAAAATTCTTTGACGGATTTGAAGTAGTAATTGCAACACACATAGACAAAGATCACTGGCACAATCACTTCGTAGTAAACAGCGTGAACTGCGAAACCGGTTTGAAAATCCAAATCAACGAGAAAGGACTTGAAGATCTAAGAAATTACTCGGATAAAATCTGCCGGCAATTCGGACTGGAAATATTAAAGCCATACACCAAACCAAAGCTGACAACAATAAATACGAAAGAATACCGAGCGGCAATGAAGGGTGAAAGCTGGAAGTTTGCTCTGATGGCAACCATCGACCAGGCAATGAAATATTGTAAGGATAAAGACGAATTCAAAAACTATTTAAAGCGGTACGGATATGATGTCAAGTGGCAGGAGAACTACAAGTACATAACCTATACTTGCCCCAACAATATGAAATGCCGTGACATCAGACTGCATCAGGACAAATACAAAAAGGAGATGATGGAACTTGAGTTTAGATTACGAGAACTTGAAATGGAAAAACGCAGAGCATCTTACCAAAATGGAAGAAGCAACATCAGTAACGATAGTGGACAGGGACTGCTGGCAGGAGTTAATACAGTTACTGACAAATCAGCAGACGCTGCTGGAGAATACAATAGACAAAGATTAGATGGTAAAACTGACAACCTATTCAATCCATCAAGTGGAAGCGAAATTGAAGTATCAGACAGATCAAATAGCGGACAGAATATCGAGTCAGCAGCAACAGGCTGGGAAACTGAGCGAGAATATCTCTTCAGCGACAAAAGAGATGAGCAGCAGTATAGAATATTTTCAAAAAGCGATGATGAAGAAATGTCTGCCGTTGATGATAGCGATTCCGTCAGCAATACAGATCCTTTTGTTTCTGGGCTTTATGCTCTGGCAAGCGCTGCTGAAATGATCAGGCAACCAAAAGCAAAAACGCCTAAGCCTGTCAGAAACAAAAAGAGAAGAATAGGACAAAGAGAAGATGACCACAGCGGAGATTATCAGGATAATAACGAACTCTACTACGGTCAATCCATGTGATAAAAACAAAAGCCCGGTGATTATTCACCGGGCGGAAAGGAAACCATATGAACATTTTTACAACATCAGCATTCAAACATTGATGGGAGGTGATAAGACAATCCTTTTAGAAACTGTGTTGCCTTGTGGCAACAAACAAAATACCACAATATGAAATTGATGCACTAATAAGAACTTTTTTACCGGATATAAAAGCATTCTTTGAATCAGATGCAGGCAAAAAAGAATTTGAAGAGTGGATAAAACAAAAAGATAACAATCCTTAAATGATAAAACGGCAGAGTATTCACACACTCTGCCGTAATTTTCTATATAAAAATAAAAAATCCGAAAGTATCACCGATGACGGTGAGTTTCGGATTTTTATCTTTTGGTGGAGATGGCGGTAGTTATTAGTAACAATGCGTTATTAATAACTATTTGTTACCTATTTGTTTCCTACCGTCCAGGTTTCTATCCATTCAATATAGTTTTTTATTTTTTCAACTAAATCGTCAAAGAAAAAACCTCGGTATATGCCGAGGTTTCTTAAATATTTTTTATTTTTTTTCAAAAAAAGTCTTGACATACTCGTACAAGTATGTTATAATAATATCAGAAAGTGAGGTGAGGAACAGTGATTGAGTTAATATCAGGTATAGCCAACTTAATAAGCTCGCTGTTAGCGTTAATAACAGCTATTATAGCTTACAAGTTGGCTAAGCACAAATAAGGGACGGGAGCGAAAGCTCCCTAACCTTAAATATATTATAACTCAATCAATAAAAATATGCAAGCATTATCATT
>UQFL01000056.1 GCA_900540305.1 uncultured Oscillospiraceae bacterium
GATGTGTATAAGAGACAGATTTTGACATTAATCGCCGTGAAATATTGCCATAATGACAAATTATTGATATAATAGTTTTTCAACTAATCAGTATTGAGAGGTTTTACTATGAAACATCACGCTAAACGAAGTACTTTTTCAGGCAGCGTAGGCTTTGTATTAGCTGCCGCAGGGTCCGCAGTCGGACTTGGAAATTTGTGGAGATTTCCGTACCTTGCCGCAAAATACGGCGGTGGTATTTTCCTTTTGATTTATGTTATTTTTGCCGTTACATTCGGTTTCACTTTAATGGTAACTGAAATTGCAATGGGCAGAAAAACAAGACAGAGCCCCATGGAGGCATTCAAAACCCTAAACAATAAATGGGGATGGCTTGGAGCTCTTACAACGCTTGTACCCATTCTTATCCTGCCCTATTACTGCGTAATCGGCGGTTGGGTATTAAAGTATTCTTTCACAATGCTAACGGGCGCAGTTTCACAGGCGGCAGGAGAAAATTATTTTGCTAACTTTATTTCACAGCCTATTGAACCCGTAATTTGGTTTGTAATTTACGCAACGGCTACGGCGGTTATAATATTCCTTGGTGTTAACAAAGGTATCGAAAAACTCAGCCGTTTTCTTATGCCGATTTTGCTTATTCTCACCATAGGCCTCACCATTTTTGTAGTTACAAGAGACGGCGCTCTTGACGGCGTTATTTATTACCTTAAACCCGATTTCAGCAAGCTCAGCATTAAAACAGTACTTGCCGCACTTGGTCAGTTGTTCTTCTCAATGTCGCTTGCAATGGGTATTATGGTAACATACGGCTCTTATGTAAAAAAAGAAGACCATATTGAAAGATCTACAAGACAGATTGAGATATTTGACACCGTTATCGCATTCCTTGCAGGACTTATGATTGTTCCCGCTGTATTTGTTTATTCAGGCGGTGACGAGAGCGCTCTCGGACAGGGCCCCAGCCTTATGTTTGACACTCTTCCGAAAGTATTTAACGGAATGGATTTCGGCTCTGTTGTAGGCTCAGCATTCTTTATTCTTGTATTATTTGCGGCTCTTACAAGCTCTGTATCAGTTATGGAGGCAATCGTAGCCGGTATTACAGACAAGTATAAGATGAGCAGAAAGAAAGCAACACTTCTTGTTTATGTTTACACTTTGCTGATTGGCGTTTTCTGCGCTCTCGGCTTCAGCGTATGGAGCAATTTCACAATTATGGGATTCGGTATTCTTGATTTCCTTGATTTCATTTCAAACAGCGTGCTTATGCCGATAGTTGGAATGATGACCTGTATTATGGTTGGATTCATTATCAAACCCAAAACAATTACAGATGAAATTGAGCTTAACGGCCCGTTCAAGGTTAAAGGCTTTTACAATGTAATGGTTAAATGGATTGCACCTATCTGCATTTTCGCAATTCTTGTAAGTTCCGTACTCAACACGCTCGGAATAGTTACAATCTAACGGCAATAATAAACGCCCGTCTCAAAAGAGATGGGCGTTTTTTTATTTTATTCAAAACTTTTTTATGATAAAAGTATTGCACCGAACAGGCAGACGGCAAGCGCACCTGCCGCCGACAACACAAGAAAATTTGCTGTTTTCAGCGGCATTTTTATATTCGCATATAGTCCGCCTTTTTTATGATAATCATTTTGATTTTCGCTGATTTTTTCTTTATTCTGTTCCATATACACCACCGATAAACCGCACTTATTTTTTTGAGAGATACTTTCTCATATCAACAGCGCAGGCGGCAAGGATAATTGCACCTTTTATAACATAAAGCATATTTGCAGAAACAGAAAGAAAATTAAGCCCTACAAAAATAAGCTGTAAAAGTAAAACGCCTACAACAATTCCGCTTATTTTTCCCGTTCCCCCTACAAAGGACACGCCGCCGATTACACACGCCGCAATGGCGTCGCTCTCATAGGTAAGACCTGTATTAGCAGAACAGGAAGCAATTCGAGCACCCTCTATAAATCCTGTTATACCATACATTACGCCTGCGAGCACAAACACTGCAACAACCGTTCTGAACACATTTACACCCGAAACATTTGCCGCCTCTTCATTCGAGCCTACTGCAAACATATTTTTGCCGAGCTTTGTTTTATTCCATATAACCCACATAATCACTGTGAGTATAAGAGAATAAAGCACATATTTGGGAACGGCAACTCCGCCGATGGTAAAGAGTGTTCCCCTGATAAACTCCGTGTATGATGAATCAAGACCCGAAATAGTCTGCCCGTTATTAGTACCTATCATAAGATACATAAGAACAGCGCCGAATACAATAAGCTGAGTTGACAGGGTAACTATAAACGGATGAAGTTTGAATTTTGAAACAAAATAACCGTTTACAAGGCCAACTGCCGCACCGATGGCAATAACTATCAAGAATACAAGCCAAAGCGGCATAACTCCGAGTTCTGGGAACATCTTGTTCGGATAATTCGCCATTTGAAGCAGTGTTGCACCTACGCAGGCCGTCAAACCAACTACTCTGCCTGCGGAAATATCCGTGCCGGACAAAACTATACATCCGCCTATTCCCAAGGCAATGGGCAGTTTTGACGCTGTGAGTGAAATTATATTCACAATGGATGAAAGCGAAAGAAACGCAGGCTCTTTTGCCGCTATAAATATAATGGCAATCGCAATGATTATATACATTGCGTTATTCAGTAACATATCGCTTATGCGCCTTTGCTTTTCTTTAAAACTCATTTTTGAAAATTCAGAAAATCCGCTAAGCATTTTCATTTCAGGCATAATCGCCCTCCTCAAACATATTTTGCCGCAAGAGTCATAATCTCCTCCTGCGTTGCCGTTTTTGCGCTGACCTCGCCCGCAAGCCTGCCGCCCGACATAACAAGAATACGGTTGCAGACACCGAGCAGTTCAGGCATTTCGGATGATACCATAATTACAGTTTTTCCCTTTTCTGCAAGATTTATGATAAGCTGATAGATTTCATATTTTGCGCCCACATCTATTCCTCGTGTAGGCTCGTCCAACAGCAGAACTTGAGGGTCTGTAAGAAGCCATCTGCCGAGAATAACCTTTTGCTGATTACCGCCTGACAGGGTGCCGATTTTCGTTTCCTGCGACGGGGTCTTTACTCGCATTGCTTTTATTATCCCGTCTGTGGCTTGTCTCATTTTTCTTTCACTTAAAATCAAGCCCGATTTATATTTGTCAAGGCTTGAAACGGTTGCATTTTCACGGATATTAAGAATTGAGAATATACCTGTGGCCCTGCGTTCTTCCGTCAAAAGTGCAAAGCCGTTTTTCATCGCCGCCTTGGCATTTTTATTATTTATCTCTCTTCCCTCAAGATATATTTTTCCGTCTTTTTTCTGAGCAATTCCGAACAGCGTTTCAAGAAGTTCTGTTCTGCCCGAAGCGTCAAGTCCCGCAATACCGAGGATTTCACCTTTATACGCTGAAAACGAAACATTTGAAAGATGAGAATACCTTGCCGTAAGATTTTCAACTCGCAAAAATTCGCCGTATATCTTATTTCTATGCTCAGGATAGCGGTTTGTAAGTTCTCTGCCAACCATAAGCTTTATAATCTCGTTCATAGTCAGCTCTTTTGCGGGTCTTGTTGCAACCCATTTCCCGTCTCTCATAACGGTAACCTCATCGGAAATTTTCAAAATCTCCTCCATTTTGTGGGATATATAAATTATGCCGCACCCTTTTGCTTTTAAAGAAGCGATAATCACGAACAGTCGCTCCGCCTCAGTTTGAGTAAGGGATGAAGTAGGCTCGTCAAATACGATAACCCTTGCATTATATGACACGGCTTTTGCAATCTCCGCCATCTGACGCTGAGAAACAGGAAGATTGCCCATAATCTCTTTGGGGTTTATCTTTATTCCGAGTTCGCTAAAAACCGCATTCGTTTTTTGCAGCATTTTCTTCTCGCTTGTGAGCGGAATAAATCGTGATACGGTTGGAAATCTTCCGAGCCACATATTATCATTAACATTTCTCCTGAGCGCTTGGTTTAACTCCTGATGCACCATTGCAACTCCGTTTTCAAGCGCCTCTTTTGAATTTTTGAAATTTACTTCCCTGCCGTCAAGCAGGATTTTTCCGCCGTCCTTTGAATACACGCCGAAAAGGCATTTCATAAGCGTTGATTTGCCTGCTCCATTTTCACCCATAAGAGCGTGCACCGTGCCTGCCTTTACACTCAGCCGTGCTCCGTCAAGCGCCTTTACTCCCGGAAAACTTTTCGTTATATTCTCCATTCTCAAAAGAACGGGCGCTTCGGGCTGTTTCTTATTTTCATTTACCATAAAATCCACCCGTAAATTTACTCTCCCGTATAAGGTGAATACGGAATATTCACTCTCCACGAACCCACAATATTCTGCTGGTCTATTCCGTCAAACGGTCCGTTTGAAGAGTTATAATTGTCTATAATCTGTTTTATTGTTGTTGCCATAGATTCGCCGTCCTGCTTAATTGTTCCTGCCATTGAACCGTCCGCAATCTTTGCCTTTGCGGCGTCAGTTGCGTCAACACCGAAAACAGGAATCACGGTTGAACCCTCGCCCTTGTTGTAGCCTGCGCTCTGAAGAGCAGAAATTGCACCGAGCGCCATTTCATCGTTATTCGCAATAACAAGCTCTACCATATTTGAATTTGCCGTGCTGTGCTTTGCAAGAATAGTGCCCATATAGTTTGTTGCCGCCGCAGACGACCAGTTTCCGTCCTGGTCAACAAGATAGCCGTTTGAATTTGACTGGTCATAAAATTCAAGTTCTGGCTTGCCTGCCGCAGTAAGAGCGGCGTTACAGTCCTGAACGGCGTACTGCGTTCTTGCAATTGCCTCAAGGTTGCCCTCCTGCCCCTTAAACATTACATAGCTGATTTTGCCGTCGCTGTTTAAATCATATTTCTGATAATCGTTCAAAAGATATTCCGCTATCATCTCTCCCTGCATATGCCCTGCCATTTCATAATCCGTGCCAACGAAAACGCACTTGTCATAGCTTGAAACAACGCTCTCATTAACAGAGCGGTTAAAGAATATAACGGGGATATTTTGTGCAGAGGCGAGGTTTACGATATTCTGAGCAGAATCATCCGAACCCGTATCAACAACATTTACAACAAGAACGGACGCACCTTTCGCAATAGCTGTCTGCACCTGTTCCGTCTGTGTTGTCTGGTTATTGTTTGCGTCATAATCGTTATATTTCAAACCGCTTTCATCAAGAATTTTGTCAAGCGCTGTTCTGACAGAGGAAATATAAGTGTCGCTGAAAGTATAATATAAAACGGCAATCTCGCCTTTTTTAGACTGCGCCGTATCAGATGAATTTTGATTAGTATTGCTTTCAGAATTACTGCATCCCGAAAAGCCGAGCATCATTAAAGACACCGATAAAATAATAAGTATAATTTTTTTCATTATAAAAACCTCCGTTTATACTATATCCATTATTTTTTCCATAACTCGAAATTTTAAGCAAAATAAAAACCGACTCAGCGTCAAAACTGAATCGGTTTCATACTAATTAATATTTTAATTCTGTTAAATCAGAATAAAATATCTTCATCTTTAATTTTATCTTTTTCTGTTATTTTTCTTATAACCCTGCACGGATTTCCTGCCGCAACAACGCCGCTCGGAATATCCTTTGTAACAACACTTCCTGCACCGATAACCGTTCCGTTTCCTATCGTTACACCGGGGCAGATTGTGGCGTTCGCGCCAATCCACACATCGTTTCCGATATTAATCGGCTTTGAAGTGCTTATGCCTGCTCCTCTTTGACTTGCATCAATCGAATGGCCTGCGCACGCAATGCACACGCCGGGAGCAATGAAAGCATTTGCGCCTATATTAACAGGGGAAGTGTCCAAAATAACGCAGTTGTAATTAATAACCGTTAAGCCGTGCGTATGAATATTTTTACCGTAATCACATTTGAAAGGCGGCTCAATAAAAGTAAGCTCGTGGCAGGTCCCGAAAAGTTTTTGCAATATCTCTTTTCGTTTTTCGCCGTCCTCACTGGTTGTCTGATTATATTCCATGCAAAGTTTTTCAGCATTTGCTTTAAACTGCTTTGGCATATTGAGATTATTACCGTTATAAGGTTTGTTGCTTTTTAGTATTTTTTCAATATCCATACTGTTCTCTTTTCAAATTAGATTCTTAATTATTCTTGCCATACTGATATTTGTTGCCCTGACCGTTGTTTTGCGAATTGTTCTGTCCACTACCTTGCCCGTTACCCTGAGCGCCTGCATCTTCGGAATTATCGGTATTTTCACCGTTTTCGGCATTAATCATATCTCTGATTTCACGCATAGTAAAGTTTTTAACATCTTCAACCGTAATATCAGGATTGATTTGAGCAAGCTCAAGATACGCCCTGTACTTTCCAAGAGAAATCCCCTGCGAATGAGCCGTCTTTGCGTCCTCATTACTGCCGAGGCAGTAGATATTTTCAGACGGAATATCCGTTTGGGAAGCAATACAATCTTCCATTTCCTTAGTTTTATTTTCAAATGCGCTTAAAACAGTTACTTCAAGAAGATTGTCCTCTTCAAGGCAGGAAACCACATAGGAATTATCAAGAGCGGCGTTTACTGCGTCATCATAACTCAATCCCTTAACATCAAGTTCCTGAGCAAGCTTAACGCCGTCATCATTATAACCCTTAACATCAACAACTCTTCCGTAAATATTGACACCGAGTTCAAAAGACGGGTTAATATCCATACTAACAGCCGAAACGGGCACGGCATAAGACGAATATCCGCCTATTCCGAAAAGCAAAATTACTGCGCAAACAACTGCCGCCGCAATACGACTATGCACAGTGTTTTTTCTGCCGCTGTAACCGTTTGTTTTAGTATATATATAATCTTCTGTTTTAGATTTAAGAGCATCATCTGCGTGAATGCTGTCAAAAGCTGATTTGATTTTATTTTCCATTTTCATCGCCTCCCAGCTTTTTCTCAAGCATTTTTCGAGCCCGTGCCAACAGCGTGTAAACCGTGTTTACATTTTTATGAAGAATATCGGCAATTTCAACAGCAGAATATCCCTCATAATAATGAAGATATACTGCGTTTTTATATTTTGCAGGCAGGCTTAAAACAGCCTCTAAAACATCAGAATTATCATCCGTCTGCTCATAACTCGGCGGAGTAATCTGGTCTATTGAAACTGTTTTGCTTCTGAAAAAACTTTTAATCAAATCCTTGCACTGATTTACCGTTACTCTTATTATCCACGCTTTTTCGTGAGTTTCATTTTCAAAATCAATACTGCTCAGTGCATATTTCAAAAACACCTCCTGAAATATATCCTCAGTATCAGCGGTGTTTTTCAAATGAAGCATACAAATTCTGTAAACTGTGTCTGCATATAAATCAACAGTTCTGTTTACTTCCTGTTCACTGCGCATCTTATCTCCCTGAAATTATTTTCTTCTGCCGTTTTGGTGTCCTTTTTGACTTCCCGTACCATTCTGCGGACGGTTTTGGCAATCGGATTTGTTATCGCAAACGCCGTCTCCGTTTTCATCCGTATAATTACCGCCCTGTAACGAATTTAAATTATCCTTACCGTTTTGCCTGCCAGTTCCGTCCTGCGGCTGATTTTCGCAGTCGGTATTGTTGTCGCACACACCGTCATCGTTATCTTCAACAAAATTACTGTAACTGCCGTAATTGTCGCATACTCCGTCATTGTCGGCGTCAACATAATTATTCCTGCCCGATGCGGCAAGCGCTCCTATTGTTGAACCTGAAATTATCATTGCGCCTACTATTGCAAAAACTAAAAATTTTTTCATAATAATCCCTCCGTTTCATAATCAGAGTCGTTTGCCGACTCATCTATAATACGAATGAGATCATTCAATCCTTTCAAAAATAATAAAAAATTTCAGAATTTGGGGTTTGTCAGCTTGCGCGCAACCTCAATTAAGATTTCGGGCAGATATATCTCGGCTGTCCCTTGCTTTTATTGCCGTACTCAATCGCCTCTGTGGGGCAGCCGCAAATGCAAGCCATACAATGCGTGCAGTTATCATTCCAAACAGGTTTTCCGTCCACAAGTTTAATATTGCTCATAACGCAGGAAGCGGCACACTTTCCGCAGCCTATACAAGCGTCTGACACGGTAAACTTTTTAGCGTGCAGACAAACAGGATAATAGACAGCATTTACAATACTGCTTTTTAACTTGTCTATAATACCTGAGTGCTTGTCGGGGATTATTTCACCGTTTGCTATTTGCTTTGCGATTCTGTCTATAACAGGTTCAGCCTTGTCTATAATTGCAAGTGCCTCTTCCCTGTCGGGCGCACCGAACATTGCAATATAGTTTTCAGGCATAACAACCTCTGCACAGCCCTTTAAATTCATATTTTTATAGTCGCAAATTTTTCTGACATATTGTGCTGAATTTCCGATTTCACCGCCGCAAGTCATAACGAAATAAATATCTTTGCTTCCTGTAAGGTTCGTGTCATAAAGCCAGTCCCTCAAAATATGGGGAATCTGCCAGCCGTAAGTCGGCGTAACTATAACGAATGCTTTGTCTGAATTTATTTCGTTTGTGTTGTTGTTTTTCAATCTCTCAAAAAGATTTTCACAGTCATCATTGAGCGCCGCTGCTATCCTTTTTGCAACATATGCGCTGTTTCCCGTCCCGCTGTAATATAAAATCATAATTCTTCCGTCCTTATTCTTTTAAGAAGTCCGCAGCAGCCCTCGTAAATATCATTGAAAGCAACATCAAATCGGTTGCTGTACCACGGGTCTGCAACATCGCCCCTACGGTCTGTAAAATCCATAAGCTTATAAACTTTGTTTTCTTTATCGTTATCAATTATTCGCATAATATTACGAATGTTCATACTGTCCATTGCAACAATATAATCATATTTGCCGTAATCTGTTGCCTTTAACTGCACCGCTCTTTTGCCGCTGTCAAAAAGTATCCCCTGCTTTTTAAGTTCACGCTGGGCAGGCGGATATATCGGATTTCCCACTCCGTGCCATATCTCCTCCGTGCTTGTGGCGCACGAAGATATATAAAACTCATTGCCCAAACCCGCATCGGCAACTAACTTTTTCATAACAAATTCAGCCATCGGACTTCTGCATATATTGCCGTGACATACGAATATAATTTTTATCATAAATACTATTTCTGCCCCATTATTAAAACCTTTCATAAATCAATGAAATTATATCATATCCATTTCAGCCTATCAATATATTTAAGATGTTATCGTTCGCTATAATACAAAGCAAAATCATGTCAATTTATTACAAAAAATACTCAATAATTGAATAATGCAAGCGTTTATGGTATCATTTTAGTGTAATCAACTGACAGTTGAGGTGCAAATCAACTAATTGTTTAGTTGAACAACCAATGGATAATTGAAAATTTCTGATGCAGCGTTATACAATTAACTTACCAAGGATAAAAGGAGGAGTTAATATGTTTAACAAAAAGCCATTAGAAAAAACAGAGGTGTTTAATATGAATATAGGCAAAAATATTTCTGCTTTACGAAAAGAAAGAAATATGACGCAAGAAGAACTTGCAAACGCATTGGGCGTATCTGCGCAGGCAGTTTCAAAATGGGAAAATGAAAATTCCTGCCCCGACATTTCTTTACTTGTAAAAATTGCAGATTTATTCTCAGTTACTGTTGATGAACTGCTTAGAAGCAACGCAGATGAATTAAACTCAAAAGCGAGCAATCAAAAAGCTGAAATTAAAAGCACAAAAAGGAAAATAAACATTTCAGTGGAACAGCTAAACGGAAAGAAAACAGAAGTAAACATACCTTTCGGATTGGTTGATTTAGGAATGAAATTCGGAAGTGCATTTGGCTTAGACGATGATACTGTTCAAAAGATACACACTGTAATTGACTCACCCGAATTAGCAAACAATGAAATAATAAGTGTTGACGGTGAAAACGGCGAACACATAACTATTAAGGTTTTATAATAGCAACAAAAATCCCTCCTGACTTTTAGTCGGGAGGGATAATTTTATATTACTTATTTTTTCGCTTGCGTTTAGGAAGTTTCTTGTCATCAAGAAGTTTGATCGCTTCGCCAGACATGGGTATAAGAACAATCAAATTAAATATTGTCATAAGTCCTATTCCGACATCGCCTAAATCCCATACAACCGTATATGCCTGAAGCCCGCCTATAAAAAGCATAACAAGAGCGATTATCTTATATATCGTCTGAAAACTCCACTTTTCACCGAACAGATAAGATACATTAGAACGGGCGTAGAACAGCACTCCGATAAATGTTGAGAAACTGAACAGCGCAAGAATTATTGCAATAAACACCGTTCCGAATTCTCCGAGATGATAGTTCATTGCGGTTTGCAAAAGTTCCATTCCCTCAAGACCCTGAGTAAGATTTTGAGGAACCAAAAGCATTATCATTGCCGTGCAGGTGCAAATTACAATTGTATCAATTATTACACCGAGAACCTGAACAAAACCGATTGTAACGGGTGATTTACCCTCAGCAGCAGCTGCCGCACACGGAGCGGAACCCGAGCCTGCTTCATTTGAAAACAGACCTCTTTTTACGCCATTCATCAAAACAGCGCCGAAACCGCCTCCGGCAACCTGCCTGATACCGAATGCCTCTTCAAAAATTCTTTCAAAAACATCGGGGATAATGTTTATATTTTTAATAATGATAAAAATAGTTATTACGAAGTAGCATACCGCCATTATAGGCACCATAATATCAAGCACCTTGACAGTTGCGTTTTTGCGCAAAACGATAACTGCGGCAATAACAACAAGTGCAATAGTTGTATAAATCGGCTTAATTGAAAAAGCATTCTCAAAAGCAGAGGTAACAGAATTGCTGATAACCTGACTTATACCGCACCAACATATAAGCGCTGAAATTGCAAATAAAACCGCAATAACCGAATGTTTTAATTTCTTTTTTCTCTTCTTTTCGGCAAAATCATGTATGTAATATGCAGGGCCGCCGTGATAGCCGCCGTAAAGCTTGTCTTCTTTTTTATGAAGCTGGGCAAGAGTACTCTCTACAAACGCTGTTGACGCACCGAGAAAGGCCGACACCCACATCCAAAATACAGCGCCTGCTCCGCCTACCGAAATAGCCGCAACTACGCCCACAAGATTGCCCATACCTACTCTTGTAGCAGTAGATACAATAAGAGTTTGGAAAGTGGAAAGCGTACGCTTGTCCTCTTTCTTTTCACCCAAAGCCCTTACCATATCGGGGAATTTTCTTATCGGTAAAAATTTAGTTTTTATTGTAAAAAGTATTCCCGTGGGGATAAGCAGAATAACCAATAACGGAAGACCTATACTGCTGCCGCCTCCTATCGGGATAGTAACCAAATCGCCCCACAAAAAGTTGTAAACAGATTCTATAATATTAATCATTTTTTCACCACATATTTTTATAATCAAGTAAATCAATTATACAATAAGTTCTTCCGTTTGTAAACTGTCTCTTATACACATCTGACGCTGCCGACGATCG
>UQFL01000057.1 GCA_900540305.1 uncultured Oscillospiraceae bacterium
CGAGATCAGCCTCGGTCTCGTGGGCTCGGAGATGTGTATAAGAGACAGCTTTTATTGTCCTTCGCAGTGCCCCTTATAGTAATGTGTGTTGTGTGTTTTCTTCGAGACATTCAACCTTTTGGAGATACATCAATTCTCTTCTGGGATTCAAAACTTCAGTATAAAGATTATTTCGGTTACTTGTGGGATATTCTTCACGGAGAGGCAAGTCTTGAGTACTCAGCTTCTAAATCTCTCGGCGGTCAAACAATAGGTCTTGTTGCTTATTATCTTACCTGTCCTTTGAATCTTTTATTGTATTTTATAGATAAATCGCAGATTTCACTGTTTATTGCTATTACAACTCTGCTTAAAATTGCATTTTCAGGTTTGACATCTGCATATTTTATCAATAAAAGATTTAAAATAAATTCATTTGCAGTAGTTATTCTTTCAACTTGTTATGCTCTTATGGAGTATAATGTTATTTACGGAAAGAATTTAATGTGGCTTGACGGTGTTGTAATTCTTCCGCTCGCCTGCCTCGGTGTGTATGAATTGCTTTATAACAGGAAAAAATCACTTTTGTTTTTCTCTGTGTTTATAGCAATATTCTCAAACTGGTATTCAGGATATATGGTATGCCTGATGACAGGCTTCTATTTCCTTTATGAGCTTATATTAAAGTACGATTTCAACAATATCAAAAATGAATTTAAGAAATTCATATCCGATTTATTTACGGTTGCCGCAGATATGGTTCTCGGTGTCCTTGCAAGCGGTGCTCTTTTGGTTCCCGCATTGCTTTCTCTTGTTGGCGGAAAAGCCAAAATGGATATTTTTGACACCACAATAAATGTTGGAATTCTCGAAGCACTCAAGGGTTTCGACATTAATGCTCAGAGCAACTCAAAGGGCGCAACCATGCTCTATACAGGAGCAATAGTACTTATTCTTGCCGTTTATCTCATCGTAAGCAAGAAAACGGATTTGAAAAAACGAATCTGCGCCGGAGCATTTTTCGTGTTTATGATGCTTTGTTTCTCTTTCAGAGAACTTGATATTATGTGGACGGCATTTGTTAAGAGTAATTCATATAGTTACAGATGGGGCTTTGTTTTCGGATTTTTGATGGTAACATTTGCCGCAGATGCTGTTTCAAATATCAGAAAGTATAAGCTTGATATTAAAACATTGTTTAAATCTCTTGCAATAATAGTTGCAATGTTCCTGCTTTTGGATTTAAACGATTTGTTTAAATCCCGCTTTATTACTTATGCTTATGTAATTCTTATAGTCATTTATTGCCTTGTAATTGCTTTCACCTCTGTGCTCAAAAACAAAAAGATTTTGAAGATGCTTTGTCTTGCTCTTGTTTTTGTTATCACTGTTGGTGAACTTACATTTAATGCTTACAAAGCATTTGGTATATTTGAAGATAAAAACTCTGTTTTTACCGATTATGTAGACGGCATGGAAAATGTTATTGACGAAGTAAAAAGTAACGATGATTCTTTCTATCGCCTTGAAAAAACAGTATCTTATCTCACTATTGTAGGCAGAACGGTTGCGGACAGTGAAACATTTATGTTCGGCTATAACGGAATTGAAAACTATACTTCAACTTACGATGCTAATGTTGATGAATTTATGGCAAGAATGGGCTATTCAGATTCAACAAATATACCGGATGAAAATTCTGATAAATCAATTTTAAATCCGACGGATGTTTTCTGGAACAGTCCTATGCTCTTAACTGATTCACTTCTCGGCATCAAATATCAGATTCTTGACAAGGATTACGCAGGACTTGAAAAAATACAAATAAATTCTGAACTTCCTAACGGATTTGAAATTTATAAAAATAATTACGCTCTCGGTCTCGCATATAATGTTTCATCGCAGCTTAAAGATGAAATTGAGTATTCGCTTAATCCGTTTGAAAACCAGGAGGCATTTCTCAATGCCGCTCTTGGTTATGATACCGATGTGTATAATGAGCCTAATATGACCGAACAGTCGCTTTCAGACAATGTTGAAAAAATAACATTTGTAACTAATACTGACGGCCCTGTATATTTCTATACTGACGGCTCGCAGGTTCACAAGAAGGTTACAGAGCCAAATTGCACAGTTTATGTAAACGGCGAAATGGTTCAGAATATCTGCAACAGATTTGAAATCAATGCACTCTATCTCGGTGATTTTGATAAGGGTGAAACAGTTGAGGTGGAAATCAAGCACGAAAGCGGGCTTGAAAAAACCCATACAGTTTATCTTGCTCAGCTTGATATGAATAATTTTGAAAAAGCATATTCAGATTTAACGAGCGGTTATGAAAATGATTTGAATATAGATAAAAATGTTGTTTCGGGAACTTATACAACGGATGCTGATTCAACAGTTATGTTAACGCTTCCATACACAGATGGCTGGACGCTTTATGTTGACGGAGTTGAAACAGAATACACTGTTCTCGGCGATACTTTTATCGGATTTGACCTTTCAGCAGGTACTCACGAAATAGAGATGAAATATACAACTCTTCATAAAAATGCAGGTATAGCTGCTTCAGTTATCGGCTTTGGCGGATTTGCCGCTTGGTGTGTATTCGATATTCTTAAAAAGAGAAAAAACTATTCTGTTTCTAAATAATTAAATTTATTATGACGCCTCAGACGCCGTAAGTATTATAACTTTTCGGAGGTGCTTTTATGGCTTCTACTAGTAAGCTAACACGAAAAAAGAAAACAGGTTATGCGTTCGGAATTTTTACCGAATCGCTCATATATAATATGTTTTACACATATTATCTTACATTTCTTATTGAGATAGTTGGAATTAAACCTGCTTTCAGTTCAATTATAATTTTTATTTCAATAGCGTGGGATGCTGTTACAGACCCGATGATAGGTAATTATACAGACCGCCCCGGCGTTGATAAGCGAAAAGTTATGAAAATGTCCCTTGTTCCGCTCGGTCTTGTGTTTATTCTTGCATGGACGAGTATAGGAGCAGGCCTATCTTCGCAGTTAGCTAAAATCCTCCTCTACACCGTAATATCTATGGCGCTGTGGGTATTCTATACAATGTATACAATTCCTTATTACGCAGTAGTTGCAGAACTGACTGAGGATTATGATGAAAGAACACAGATTCGTTCTCTTTCATCTCTCCTCAACGCAATCGCCGTCGGACTTGGAAATATACTTCCCGCACTCGTGCCCACACTTGCAATTCTCCTTACGGAAAAGTACGCAAGCAACGCCTATGCCGCTGTAGCCGCAATTATCAGCGTTATGGCTGTTATACTCGGCTTTGTCTGCTGTAAATCTCTTAAAGGCGTGTATAAGCCTAAGGAGGCAACTGCCGAAACAGCTAATGAAAAGCATACAATAGGGAGCACCTTAAAAGCTTTCGGTCAAATATTAAGCCTTAAGCCTTCAAAATATTTTCTTTTGTTTGTGTTTTTCTTCCTTGCCGCATCGTCCATGATTCAGTCTAATCTTACATATATGGTTATAGACTGTATCGGTATGGATTATGACAGCGGAATAGCGATAGTTATAATATCACTTGTTGTTTCAATGGCAATCGTTGTACCTATCGTTGAAAAGGTTGCAGAAAAGAAAGACAGGCGCTTTGCCGCTATACTGTTTCTTTCCATTACCTGTATTCTTGAGGTAGTGTTAAAACTTGTAGGTCTTGATTTGAAAATCGGCGAATTTAGAATTATGAGCGTAATCAGTCCTGCTGTTTTGGGTATGGGCGCAGGCACTTTCTGGACATTGTTTTATTCAATGGGTTATGACCTTGTTGAGCTTGACGAATTTAAAACAGGACAGAGAAGAGAGTCAACTATTACTGCTCTTCCACAGCTCGTTCAAAAATTCGGTTCAGCGTTCGGAATTTTAATGGCGGGTCAGCTTCTCGGTGCATACGGTTATGACTCCTCGGCAGATGTTGCAGGCTCTGAGAATTTAATAAAGCAGGTTACAGACCCTTATATTGTTAACGGTATGGAAAATATTTCAACAATAATTCCTGCACTGCTTTTGTTCCTTTGTGTTGTTTCGCTTATTCTTTATCCTATGACAAGAAAGCGAGTAAACGCTCTTATGCTCCAGCTTAAAAAGAAAAGAAATAATGAGCCATACTCAACAGAAGGCTTTGAAAAGTTGCTTTAAATCAAAATGTAGAATAAAAAAGGAGAAGACATTGTCTTCTCCTTTTTTGTGTTGCTTATTTATCAGTATGAAATATATACGCTCATTTCATTTTCGCCCCTGTTTGCCCATTTATAATACGGAATAAATTTTAGCCTTTGAAGTTTTTCCTGCGGTGCGCTGTATTCGTAATAAAGCTTTTGCGTGTTAATTTCTTTTCTGTAACCGTTTGCCGTTATATTTTCATCGTCAAAACTGAACTTGGGATGATGCGAAAGTCTTAATAAATGAAGATACTTTCCGTTGTCAACCTCTTCAAGGCAGTATACAACAGGTCCCCTTGTAACGGCAACTCTGCCTGCGTTTTCTCTGACAAGCGGATTACTTGCAGTTATAGTTATTTCAGGGTTGAATTTTGCTGTTATTTCTCCGTCATTGCATATTTCAAAATAAGCATATCCGTTTTTGATATACGGATTATTAACGCTGAAAACAGCGCTTTTGCTGTATGACGGAATTCTGAGTGCAAGTGTAAACGGTCTTTTTACTTTGAATTTTATTTTCATTTCACCGTCTTTAAGATAATTGCCATCTATTTCAATATCTGCATGGCTTGATTTTATTTTGCATCCCTGATAAAGATTTATAAAAACTGTTGAATCATTTTCAGTTGCGCAGTAATCAGAGTAGCCCGAAATTATTCTTGCAATGTTTGGCGGACAGCAGGCACAGCCAAACCATTTTTGCCTAACAGGTTTGATGTGATGCTTTCGTGAATCTCCTTTGCACGCAACGGGGTCAACCTCAAGCGGATTTACATAAAAGAATGATTTGCCGTCAAGCGCAATTCCTGCCAGAATACAGTTGTATAAACATCTCTCAGCAGTATCTGCGTAAACAGAATTGAAATCGGATTGCAAAAGCCGCCTTGCAAACATAGTAAGTCCGATTGATGCACAGCTTTCGGAATAAGCAAGGTCGTTCGGCAGATCATACGCAAATGTGAATGCTTCTCCGTCAGGCGTGGAGCCTATGCCGCCTGTTATATACATTTTTCGTTCTGTTATATCTTTAAAGAGTTGAATACTCTTGTTCAGCATTTTTTTACTGCTGTTTTCGTATGCAAGATGAGCGAGCGCAGTATAAAGATAAACGGCCCTTACAGCGTGACCGACAGCTTCATTCTGCTCTTCAATGGGCAAATGCGCTTGATTGTAAATATACTTTATTTCTTTTTCTCCGCACTCAGCGCCTCTCTCTGTGTCAAAATAATAAGGCTTTCTTCCTCGCCTTTCAATAAATAACTCGGCTTGCTTTAAATATTTTTCGTCTTTTACAGCGTCATATAACTCTAAAAAAGCCTCTTCAGCTATCGGGTGTCCGTCATATCCCTCTTTTTTGCCTTCGCCGAAAATATCACATATAAGGTCTGCAAATCGGCACGCTGTGTCAAGCAGTAACTTCTTTCCCGTTGCGTTATAATACGCTGTCGCCGCCAACGCAAGATGACCGAAACAGTAAAGCTCGTGGTGGTCTCTCAAATTTGTGAATCGTGCGGCGGGGTTGTTGATAGTATAAAGGGTATCTATATAACCGTCATCTTCACAAGCGTCTGCAATAAGCTTAATTGCATTATCTGCAAGTTCCTCAAGTTCTTTGTCGGGATAGTGAATTAATGTGTTAGCAACCGCCTCGATCCATTTATATAAATCTGTGTCCTGAAAAACCCAGCCTAAAAACGAATTGCCGTCTGCATTATCCTCTGTGTAATGCCATTTGTCAGTCGGATATATCTGCCTCTCTGTTCCTGCTTTTCTTTCGCTGATTGCTTTAGCCGCTTTTTTAAAATTAGATATGCAGTGGCTTTTTTCAGCACCCTCAACATTGTCGCAAAGCAGTTCGTATTGATAGGGGATAACCTCGTTTTTTATTAGCAGTTGTTTTTCTTTCCAAAATTTATCGGTAATTTCAACATTTCTTCCTGTTATAGGTTTTGCACCGTTCATAATGCACCGCCTTTCTATCCACATTTTAACATAAAAAAACGGCAAATCAATACAATTGTAAAGATTTGCCGCTTTAATAATATTAATGATTTTACGCTGCTATATCGTAGTTATAAACTCTTATACCTTTAAGCGATTCATTTCTCGTCTCAACTCTTTCACAGTGCTTTTCAAATGCCTCTTGCGCTTTTCTTTTTCTCTGTTCTTTTGCCTCTTTCCTGAGGAAGACGGCACAGAATATAGCAACAGAAACTGCTATTTCTGCGATGAGTAAAATTCTCATCTGTGTTTGAGTTAATTCTGTGAAAAGTTTAAAGGGAACAGCCATTGCAAAAAATCCCACTACTGTTGTTGCTATGAATAAGAGTAAATTCTTGATGTTTTCTTTCATAATAATTCTCCTCTCAAATGAATTGTTTTTCCTTACAATTTCATTTTACACAAAGGAGCTTTGAAATCAACAGTCAATATGGTAATTGTCCCAAAATAAGTACTAATAGAACAAAAATTCTAATTTTCGATTGCTTTTTTCAGAGCGTTTACGCTGTTTTCAAGCTCTTTTTCGGGAATTGAGCCGGGATTCAGAACAAGCGTTATTTTGTTTTCGTCCCGTTTTTCAATGAATACTTTTACCCCGTACTCGTCAAATATATTCTCAGGTTTAAAGAAATCTGTTGTAATTATTACCTGTAAAAGATTTTCGCTTATTTCAATGTCAGCATTCGGAAAAGACTTTTTCAGCATATTGTAAAAACGCTTGTTTTTCGCTGTGTAAAAACGCCTTGTCTTTCTGATTTGCGCTTTAAGATTTCCGTCTCTTATAAAACTACAAAGCGCAAGCTGTTCTGTTTTGCTTGCTGTCTGGCTGAATTTATATATGTTGTTTTTATATTTATCGGCAAGTTCCTGAGTAAGCACCATAAAACTTATTCTGATAGACGGCAAAAGCAGTTTTGAAAACGAGCCTATATAAACAACATTGTTTCCGCCTGAAAGGGCGTAAAGCGACGGCGTGGGTTTGCAGTTATATTGAAAATCACTTTCATAATCGTCTTCAATTACAAGACTTTCTTTTTTAGCCGAATATTTTACAAGTTCAACTCTTCTTTTGTTTGGCATAACATCGCCCCAGCGTGTCATATGAGACGGAGAAACATAGATTATATCGGCGTCCTTGTGCCTGTAACGAACATCAAAGCCGTAATCTGTAAAAAGTGAAGCCCCCTGAACAAAACTTCTGTCTGGAAATGAAACCGTCTTGTTTCCGCCTATTAAGGAACACAGAATATGAAGCAGACTTTGTACGCCTGCGCCAATGACTATTCTGTCAGCGCTTGCAGTAACATTTCTTTTATCTCTAATATATTCGGATATTGCCATTCTCAGTTCATATTCGCCCTGCGGCTCGCTGTAAGATAAAAGCCTGCTGTCAAGGCGCAGAGCGGCTTTTATATGTCTTCTCCATATATCAAAATCAAAGCTTTCGCCGTCAGCAGCGGAACTTGTAAAATTATAACGGATTTTGTTATTATCTTTTTCCTGTTCTTTTTTTTCGTCTTTTTTAGGTGTTCTGTACGAAACATAGTAACCGCTCTGAGGCTCACTTATGATAAAACCGTCAGCAGCAAGTGCAAAATAGGCGTTTTGAACGGAAGTTCTGCTCACCGAAAAAAGCTCGCTCGCTTTTCTCACTGACGGAAGACGGCCGCCGTATCCAATCTGACCGCTTATTATTTCCTTTTTTATATAGTTGTAAATATCTAAATACTTGCTCATAACTGTACCTTAAAAAAATACTAAAATTGGGTATATAAATAATGCCACAATTATTATATAATCAAATCAAACAAAAATCAATAAGCTTTGTTTTAGCTTTATTTGGTGATGGTTATGAAAAAGTGTGCTGTTTTTAATGATATATGCGGCTTTGGAAAATGCTCCCTTGCCGCGTCAATTCCCATTCTGTCTGCAATGGAAACTGAAGTGCATTCCATGCCCACGGCGGTGTTGTCAAACCAAACAGCTTACGGCAGTTTTTCAAGCGTTGATTTAACAGATGTTTTTCCCGAATTTATAAAACAGTGGGAAAAACTAAATGCTCAGTTTGACGCCGTGCTGACTGGGTATTTTGCGTCAGAAAAGCAGATTGATATAGTCAGAAATTATATTAAAGAAAGCGATGTGCCTTTAATAGTTGTTGATCCTGTTCTTGGTGACAACGGCAGCCTTTATGACGGGTTTGATGATTCAATCTGCGGCGAAATGAAAAAACTTGCCCTTTGCGCAGATATTATTACGCCTAATATAACTGAACTTTTCTGCCTTTCAGGTGAAAATGATATTGAAAAGGCGGCTTATGCTCTTATTAAACAGGGGATAGGGTGCGTTGTTGTAACAGGCGTTGAAAAGAAAGATAAAATCGGATGCCGTGTTTTTACTGCGGATGACGATAAATCGTTTTATTCCGATAAAACAGGCGGTTATTATTCAGGAACGGGCGATATTTTTTCTGCAGTGCTTACAGGCTCGGTTCTTCGTGGCAAAAGCGTGTTTGAAGCTGCGCTGACAGCAACTGATTTTGTATCCGCGGTTATTAAGGACACCAATCAGGGAAATCCCGAAAACGGCGTTGATTTTGAGAGAAAATTGGGAGAACTTATATGAAAAAATCTACGAAAAATATTTGCTTTACGGCAATGTTTGCGGCAATGGTGTTTGCGCTTACAATGCTTCATATTCCCATAGGTACGGGATATATTCATGTTGGCGATTCGGTAATTTATATTGTTGCGCTTCTCCTCGGCGGGCCGTGGGCGTTTCTTTCCGCCGCAATCGGTGCAGTGCTTGCCGATGTTGTTTCGGGATATGCTGTTTATGCAATCCCATCTCTTATCGTCAAGTCGCTTATAGCTGTTCCTTTTGTTTTGGCGGCGAAAAAAAGCGATAAGCTTTTGAGTATCAAAACTGCTCTGTTTACTGTTTTAAGCGGAGCGATTACTGTTTTGGGCTACTATATAGCAGAACTTATAATTTACGGCGAGGGTGCAATCGGTGCAGTACTTGCCAATGTAGTGCAGGCGGCGGGAAGCGCAGTTGTATTTATAGTGCTTGCGTTTGCTCTTGATAAAGCAAATATCAAAAAGAAATTTAAAGAGGAGATGAATAAATAATGGCTGATATTATTTATACTTGGGACGGAGCCACTTATTTTAATATAACGAATAAATGCCCTTGCAACTGTGCGTTTTGTATAAGAAGCAAGGGAGACGCTGTAGGCGATGCAAAACGCCTGTGGCACGACAGCGAGCCGACATTTGAAGAAATTAAGAAAGCTGTTGACGAATATGATTTTTCAGATGTTGAAGAAGCAGTTTTCTGTGGATACGGCGAGCCGACAAACGCACTTGATAATCTTATTAAAACCGCTAAGTATCTCAAATCGCTGTACCCTAATATAAGACTTAGACTTAATACAAACGGTCTTTCCGATTTGATTAACGAAAGAAAAACAGCGCCTGAAATCTGCGATGTGATTGATATAGTTTCAATATCACTCAATGACCCCACATCGGAGAAATATGACAAAATAACAAGAAACATTTATCCGGGCAGGGCTTTTCCCGCAATGCTTGAATTTACAAAAGACTGCGTTGCCTGCGGTGCAGAGGTGTGGATGACTGTTGTGGATGTTATTTCAAAAGATGACATAGAGAAATCCCGTGAAATCTGTAAAGAGTGCGGCGCTAATTTCAGAGTTCGTTCATTTGAAAGAGGAAAATAAATTATTAATAAGAAAAAGAGAGTACCCATGCGAGTACTCTCTTTTGTTTTATACTGTTTCGGTTATTTTCAATGATTTGATTTTATCGGAATATTCTTTCAGGTTTTCCGTTCGTGCATATCCGTTGTCCTCATAACAGCTTGAAACTGCCTGAACAAGGCCGAAAAGAATCATAATAATTATTATCTGTTTGGGTGAGTTAAATATGTAATCCGTAAGACCGAAACCGAGGAAAAGCATAATGCTTGTGAAAATGTAAAATACAAGCGAATATCTTATTCCGTGAGGGTCTTTGGTTTTGAAAAGAATAACACAGCACATTATTACGGCTGTAATCAATAATGCTATTCCTACAATACCTGTTTCAACCCATATTTCAAGCACGAAATTATGAGCGTGCGGTTTATCAAGCCCGTATTTTTCCTCAAGAAAAATTCCCGTGCTTTCACAGCCAAATCCGAGACCTATCAGAAAGACTTTAACACTTTCAAAAATATAGTCCATAACGCTGTCCCATATAATGAAGTGGTTTGCCGTGGATTTCTGAGCAACTTCGCTTCCAAGATTGGGAGCGGCAGTAATCGTTGTGGTATTACCTGTTCCTTCAACACTTGGCCCTGTGAAAATCAAACCGTAGCGTGTAAGAATTGAAGGAATAATGATGGCAACAGTTGGAATGAAAGTGAGAAGCAGTTTCTTTGAATGTCTTTTAATCAAAACCGCAAACATAAATATCCAACCTGCAAGAGCGATAACACAGCCTGCTCTTGTCATTGTTGAGCTTATACCTGCACTGATAAAAAGGTTTATGAAGAAATAAAATATTCTTTCTTTCTTCGATTTAGCGTTAACATAGAGATAAATGGACAGGGGATAAGCAAACATCATATAAGATGTGAGCAAATTGGGGTTTGAAAAGAATCCGCTTGCCCTGTCACTGAAAGTGTTTGTGCTTATTTTAAAAGGAAGCCATGTATATACAGCCTTGTCTAATCCTTTATAAAACGGAGTTGTAACAACAAGTTTTTCGCTTATATATCCGTATCTGTTTAAAACATGAGTGCATATTTGAAGCGTTCCGAGAAGTCCGTTGAGCGCACCGCTTAAAACGGCATATTTAATGATTTCATCAATCTTTTGTTTTGTGTTTGCAAGATTATAAATCATAACAAGAATTAGAAATACCGCCCACCAAAGACCTATTGAGCCAAGGGTGTCAAGCTTTGTGTCAGACCATAACACGCTGGCAAGGGAAAAAGTCATAAATGCCATAACAACTTTTCCTATGGGTCCAACCTTTGCTTTGCGGCCCTCTTTACTCCACTGCCGTTTGAAAACAATAAAGCCTGCGAATAATATAAACGGGCTTATGTATTCAGGCAAAACAGGGAAAAGAAAAACAGTAGCAACCAACCATTTCCATGCAGGGCTGCTGCCGTGCTTTATGTTTTCAGCCATAAATATTCTCCGATTTCTGTCTCTTATACACATCTGACGCTGCCGACGATCGCATAAGTGT
>UQFL01000058.1 GCA_900540305.1 uncultured Oscillospiraceae bacterium
TTATTGTTTTTTCTTGATTCTCTAAGCTTTGCCGCATAAGCTTCTTTTTCAGCTTGCGCTGCATTTTGTTTCCTGTTTTTCTTTTGCTTGATTTCATCAATTAATTCAGCGCTCTTTGCTTCAAGTGTTGAAATTTCCGCAACAAGAGAGTCAAATACGGATGTGTTAAATTCCTGATTGCCGTTTTGATAATAGCGTGAAAGGAGTTTTTTAGACCTTTTTTCCTGACGGGCAATTTCAATCATCGCAAGGCGTGTTTCTTTTTCCATAATTATTCTGCCTTGACATTAGAACATTTAACTGTTTTTAAGTGCTTGCTATTGCAGTATTTGTTTGAGCTGACAACAATGTTGTCAGTTGATTTTGCTGTTATGCAGTAGCCTTTGTAGTTCATAAATTCATTTCCTATTATTTTTATGTTTTTATGAACGGCACCGGCATGAATTTTGTTTTCAGGCTTAATGCGTATGGGAGTTTCTCCGCTGTACTCGAATTTGTTGTTTTCCACGCTCACATCAAGGCACATTCCGCTTTCATACCAGCTTTTAGCGTCGTCGGAAAGTAAAACTGCACTCATTGTAGTGCTTTTAAAATAGTTGTTTTTTATGCGAACTTTGCCTCTTGTTGTAAGCAAAAGTCCGCGAGTGATAATGCGTGTGAGAAAATTATTTTCAAAATCAACATCAGGGCAGGCGTCAATATCTTCTATAACATAGTCCACGCCTTTATCAGAAGCTTTGTCAAGAACAAGCTTTATGTCTGTTTCATTTAAAAGCGTTGATTCAATTATTTTTGAAGTGCCTTCCTGAAGCATGGTTTTCGGGTTTATATATGCTATTTCATCACCCTCTCGAAGGGGGTTGAAACCGTGAGACTGAGGGTGCATAAAGCGAACGGTTATCTCTTTTCCGAGCACTTTAACTATTTTAAAGTGAATGCCGTGCACATTAAGGCAGTCATCGCCTGCGCCGTCAAAAACACTGTTTGAAACAGAGAATTTTCCTCGGCACATACAAACCTGCATAAAATCGGCAACAGATGCCATTTTTCTTGCAGAGTTTTCTTCAGGGCAAAAATGTGAATTTATAATGCTTACATTTTCGCTGTCCTGAGCAACAAAAGCCAAAGAGTAATTAAAGCGCTGTTTGAATGAATCAATAACTATATCGCTGCTTTTGTTTATAAAAATACCTGCGTACTGGCGTCTTACATCAAATATATAAAAGCAGTCGTTTTCTTTAAATCTCAGGGCGTTGGCATAATATGCTCTAAATCTTCGGTTCCCGAGATCCTGTAAGCGCATTGCGCCGAAAAGCGGGTGTGAAACTCTTTTAATTTTGTCAGGCGTTTCACTTCTCACTAATCCTATCCAATGAGCGTTGGCTGCGCATAAATCAGCGGCGCACTTGTAGCCCGTTGCGTAAAAATAAAGCTTCCCGTTTTCAAATGTATACTGAGAATCTTTGTCAATTTCATAATCAACGCTGAAAAGAGATTTCTTTACAACTCGAATCTCGTGCATATCGGGATGAGCGTGCCGTATTTCAATATCGCGTACAACTATATTTTCACAGTTTTCAATTGCAAAGTTAGTAACCTTGCCTTTAATAATAAAAACAGCGCCGTTGCCTTCAATTGTTAAATTCTTAATGGAGTTTAAATAGAACGGCACTTCGTTAAGATGCGGCGTTTCATTTTCATTAAACTCTTTATCGCCTACGGTATTTGTTATGTAAAGCATATATTTGCGGCAATTTTCACTGTTAATATAATAAGTGCCGGGGTCAAATGAAATTACTTCGCATTCGCTCTTTTTTGCTTCATCAAAAAGTTGAGCAAGCTGCTTTGCTATTTCCTTGCCGGGAAGTACTCCGTATTCAGCGGCGTTAAGCGTTTTCATATTAATCCTCCAGCATATTCTTTATTTTGGGATATTCAGGTAATTCATTAAAACCGTAAAATGATTTCGCGTTCTTATATAAGAACATTTCTTTTTCAGCGTCACTTAAATCGTTTGATTTAAGCACAAAATCATAACTCATTTTATAAGTTATTTCAGTCATTGTTCTGGGATAGTCGCTGCCCCACATAAGTTTTTCAAATCCACAGATAGCGGCGGCGTTCAAAATGGCATTCACTGCGCTTTTATAGGGGTAAAATTCACTGTTAAAAAGCCAAGTTATGCCGCCGCTTTCTATGTAAACATTTTTATGCCTTGCAAGTTTAATCTGCTCTTCCCAATTTTCCCTTGTTACCATTCCAAAATGGCCTATTGCAATTTTTAAATCAGGTAAGCTGCATATGATTTCTTCAAGCTGGTGTGTTTGAGCGTCTCCGTCAGCCATATCTATGGCGATGAATTTGCCGTGCTCTGCCGCTTTTTCAAAAACATTCATATGCTTTAACAGGTTTTGCTCTTTAAACTTGCAGGAGCAAAGCTTGATGCCGTCAAATCCCTCTAATGCAAAATCATCGTTTTCTTCATAAAGAGAACAGATTTTAATTCTGTCTCCGTAAGCTTTTTTTACGGACAAAAGATAATCATCCTGATTTCCGTCCATAACTTCCTGAACGCAAACTCCGCCTGAAACCCTTGCGTAATCCATATTTGCAATCAGCATTTCAGCGTTGTTTTCGCCGTTAAGCATATACGGGGGCATCATTTGTCTGACTTCACCGCCAAACATACTCTTTCCGTTTCCTACACTGTAAACGGGTTTGCCGTTATGAAGTCCGTTTTGTTTTTTCCATAAATGAATATGAGAGTCGATTATTCTCATAATGTTACTCCATCCTTAAATATGGCTATTTCTCTGTATCCGTTTTCTTCATTTTTAGCTTCGTATTCGCCGTTTGCTGTTTTCAAAATCAGGTTGAAAAGCGAATCGCTGTCACCGCTTTGAGCGTCAAAATCAATCCAATGGCTTTTATGACCTGCAAGAAGTGAGTTTGTAGCTATTTTGAGTGTCGGAACAGGCGCTCCGAGGGGAGTTCCTCTTCCTGTCGTAAATAATATAATATGGCAGCCCACTGCCGTTAGGTTAGTGACTGCAACCATATCGTTGCCTGGTCCGTTGAGAAGATTAAGGCACGGCGTGTTTGCTGTGTCGCCGTAATCAAGCACAGCGGTTACGGGTGCGTTTCCGCCCTTTTGAACACAGCCGAGAGATTTTTCCTCAAGCGTGGTGATTCCTCCCGCCTTATTGCCTGGCGAGGGGTTTTCACTTACGGGCTGATTATGCGCAATGAAATAAGCTTTGTAGCGGTTGATGAGATTTACTGTTTTTTCAAAAACATCTTTGTTAACACAGCGGTTCATCAAAATTTGTTCTGCGCCGAACATCTCGGGAACCTCTGTTAAAACAGCGCAGGCGCCCATATCCGAGAATTTATCCGCCATTCTTCCGACAATCGGATTTGCGGTTATTCCGGAAAGTCCGTCGCTTCCGCCACATTTTAAGCCGATTTTAAGCATTGAAGCAGGCACTTTTTTTCGTGTGTCTTTTTCTGCCTGTTTTTGTAAATCTTCGATGATTTTTACACCCTGTGCAATTTCATCATCGCAGTCCTGAACATTAAGGAATTTTATTCTTTCGCTGTCATATTCTCCGAGAACTTTTTTAAGCTCTGAGATATTGTTGTTTTCACAGCCGAGACCTAAAACCAAAACGCCGCCTGCGTTAGGGTGCTTTATAAGTCTGCAGAGTATTTGCTGCGTTCTCAAATGGTCGCCGCCAAGCTGACTGCACCCGTATGGGTGAGGGAAATTCAGCGCCCCTGTTTTTTTGGCGAGAATTTCAGCAGTTTTGTTTACGCAGCCAACGGTGTTTATTATCCAAATATCGTTTCTGATACCTATGTCTCCGTTTTTTCTAACGAAAGCATGAATATCAGGAGCCTTTTCCTTTGTTCTTTCAGTCAGTTGGGGAGTATAATCATATTCGTTTACCCCGGAAAGACCTGTTTTAAGATTATGTGTATGTACATGTTCATCCTGTGCAATATCAGCAGAAGCAAAACCTATAGGAAAACCGTATTTTATAACCGGTTCTCCCTTCTTTATATTGCATCTGGCATATTTATGACCGTTTTCAAGGTTAACTTTTACATTGTCATTAGGATGAATTATGATAAAGCCCATTTTATAGCCTCTCTTATTCCTTTTTGCTGAATTAAAGCTGTGCCTTCCTCAACGCTTTCAAGCATTTCGCTAAGGTCCTCGCCCCATAAATCAGGGTTGGCAAGAATATTTGGAAGGGTGTTATTCTTGATGAATTTTACCGCGTTCTCATCGTCTGAAACATCATTGTTTTTGTAATATTCAATAAGAGCGGCGAGTGATAACGCTATGGGGCGAGGATATTCACCATTAACTTTTTTATAGTCAAAGGCGGTGGGAAGAACTCTTACAGTAAATTTACTTACAGAGTTCAGCGCAATTGATTTAAGCTGATGGCAAATATACGGGTTTTTAAAACGCTCGAGAACAGAGTTAGCAAAAGAAATGTTTTCTTCACTCTCGCCGAGCATGGGGATAATATATTTAAAAATGCATTCACGCAGGAAAGCGTTTATTTGTTCGTCTTTAAGACAATCTCCAACGCTTTCAATACCGCACAAAAGAGCGGGGAATACCATAGAGGTGTGAGCGCCGTTGAGTACGCGGACTTTGCGCTTTTTGTAAGGTGTAACATCATTTGTCCACACAACATTAAAGCCTGCTTTGCAAAGAGGAAGCTCATCCTCAAAATTGCCTTCTATTACCCACAAATGGAAAATTTCCGCTGTGTCAAGAAGACCGTCATTCCAGCCTATCTGCTTGCAAAGAGTTTCCGCCTCATCTTTTGGGTATCCTGTAACAATTCTGTCGACAAGTGTGCTGCAAAACTTATTCTCACTGATTACCCATTCGTAAAAATCTTCTCCGAGCTTCCACTGCTGAACATATTTGAGCACGCATTTCTGAAGTTCTTTACCATTGTTGTCAATAAGCTCGCAGGCAAGAATATTAAAGCCGGGAAGATTAACTTTGAATCTTTCATATAAAAGCAAGGTGAGCTTTGCAGGGAATGAAGAGGGGGGAGCGTCTGTAATTTTACAGTTGGGGTCATATGCAATTCCCGCTTCTGTGGTGTTTGAGATTATGAAACGAAAATCGGGATTGTGAGCCAATTCCAAATAAGCGCCTAAATCTTCATAGGGATTAAGCGCTCTGCTGATTGAATGAATTTCAGTATGCTCGTTTACTTCCTTACCGTTTTCAATACCTCTTAAAAAGAGATTGTAAACTCCTTTTTGCTCGTTTATTTTGTCGCAAAGACCATTTGCAATGGGCTGAACGATAACTGCTTTTCCTGAATAAAGCTCTTTTTCGTTCAGTTTATGAATGAAATAGTCTACAAATCCTCTTAAAAAGTTTCCTTCACCAAATTGTATAATTGTCTCTTTCATAATTAACACCTCAATTATTCAAAGCTCAAAAGTACTTTTGCAATGCTTCCGTCATTGTGAGCAAGCTTGTCGAAAGCTGTTGCGGCGTCTTGGTAATCATATACTGCGCTCACCATTTTTAATACATCCGCTTTACCTGCGGATACCAAATCAATAAGTTCTTCAAAATCGGCAGTAAAAGCGTTTCTTGAACCGAAAATATTCAGTTCCTTTTTCAAAATTATTGAATGAAGGAATGTGGTTTCTTTTTTGCCGTTGCCGATGAGTATTATGTTTGCGCCTGTTGCCGCACAGTCTATGCAGCTTAAGAAAGTTACGGGAAGCCCGCACGCTTCAACGCATACATCAAACATATTTCCGTTTGTAAACTCTTTTGCCGCTTCAATAATGTCTGTATCTTTGGTGTTAACCGTTAAGTCTGCACCGTATTCTTTAGCAAGGGCAAGACGATTATCAAGCAAATCTGCAATCATAACTTTTGCGCCCATTGCTTTTGCTTTGAGAAGTGCAAAAAGACCTATCGGACCTGCGCCCATAATAAGCAGAGTATCGTTTTCTTTAATTTGTGCTCTTGACAATGCGTGGCAGCTTATTGAAAAAGGCTCAATAAGCGCAAGTTCTTTTGCAGAAAGTCCTTTTCCGCTGATTATTCTTTCAATCGGCATTGTTATGTATTCCTGAAAGCTTCCGTCACGCTGAACGCCCATAGTCTGGTTATCTGTGCAGGCGTTTACAATTCCTCTCTGGCAGGAATAGCATTGTCCGCAGTTGAAATAGGGGCTTGCCGTAACAATATCTCCGGGCTTAAGACCCTTATCGTTTTCTTCAATTTCAACGATTTCTGCGCTGAATTCGTGTCCCGGTATTCTCGGATAAGTTGTAAAAGGCTGATTTCCCGTGTAAGAAGCTACATCGGCGCCGCAAATTCCGCAATACTTGATTTTGAGTAAAGCTTCTCCCTTTTTTGCAACGGGCATTTCCTTTTCTTCGATACCGATTTTAAACAGTTCTGTAATTTTTACTGCTTTCATATTATCTTATCGCTCCAAATCTATATATTTGCTGTTCCAGATTACCGCTGTTTTAAGCGGTGCCCCTTTGCAGTATATTTTGTTTTCATAAGCAGAAATAGGGTCTGCTGTTAATTCGCCTTTTTCAATCAGTTCAACAAGCTCGTCAAAACGGCTTTGGCACAGTATTTCAATAGCCTGTTCCATATGCTTTTTAGTGAAATTGATTGATGAAAGTATTACCTGGTTTTTGAAACCGAACGGCATAGTGTCGAATGTTATCTTTGGGCCGAGTGAAAAGCTGTTGTAAATGCCGTTGCAACCGAGAACGCCGTGTTCAAAAGCAATTTGATGCTCAATGTTAGTTCCGCTTGCACCAACAAAAACAGTTGCTCTGCCGCAGATTTTTTCAATAATATTCTGCGCTGTTTCTTCAGGCGTCATTCCATCGCTGCAAAGATACTGCGCCTCCACAACCTCTTTGGCAAAGCACGCTTTTTCACAGCTTTCAGGACTTCTTCCAACAAACAAAATTTTAGCCTGCGGATGATTCAATCTTATCTGGTGCGCAATGAACAGCCCCGTAGTGCCAAGACCGAATACAACCACTTTGTCAAAAGTACTGTGATAAGCAATATCCCTTGCCAAGCTTTCACTGCATTGGTTTTTAGCAAGTTCAACTCTGAAATTCTGAGCAACGCCTATGTCGCACATCCTTTCGTGCTGGAAAATAGCGCAGGCGTAAGGGTCTGAAAATACCAAGCGTTTTGCGAGAGTTAAAGGAAGTTTTTCGCAATTTTCATATTCTTTCGGTAAATGCAAAAGCATATCGGGATTAAAATAATTGCAGTCGCAGAAAATTCCGTCCGCTCCGTCGCATCCGTATTCAAAATAGCTTTCTTCTTCTGTAAATCTTGTTGGGTCGTAGCTGTTTCCGCCTCTTATAAGTACAATGGCGAATCGGTTTTCTTCAGGAACCCAAACAACTCCCTCATGCCCGTTTATAAGTCGGGATTCACCTTCGGGGAATTTAGCGTCAAGTTTTCCCGCTCTTCCCATTCTCATAAGCTCAAAATCTGTTCCGCAAAATCCGCAGAATACTGGGTTAACTTTTATTCCGGCTTTCGGTTCTTGAGTGCGGAGTTGTCTGCGTTCGGGATTAATTATATTAACGCTTCCGTATTGAAGCGGTTTGTCTTTGTCGTTAACAAAATAAGTTCCAAAGGTTTTCATTTCAAAACACACCCTTTTTTCAAAATTATGTTGGCATATTGCCTTCTTTCACCTGTGGCAACAACGGCATAAGCTTTTTTCGCTCTTTCGTAATAATCAAATCTTTCAATGAAAGACATTTTAGCGTCTGGGTTGCTCTTTTTAAGTATATTCTCATATTCGGACCAAACAGAAACATCTGCGGTATCCCCTTCGCATTTTTCCATTAATATAAAGTTAGTGTTGTCATACTGGTCAAGAGGGAATAGCTCAAGAATACCTGATAACAGCTCTGGAATCTCAATTCCGTCTGCTCTTATTAATCTTTGAGCTGTTGAAGCAGACGGAAAATTAGCGTCTGCAAGCACAATTTCATCGCCGTGCCCCATTTCGCAAATAATTTTAAGCAAATCGGGTGATATTTGTGCAGGAATTCCTAATAACATATTTTATTTCCCTCCGTCAGGTTTAAAATTCGATAATTTCGGTGTTAACTGTGTTGTTGCTGTCAAGAGTCAAAAGAGTACCTCCTAACATATCAAAATCAAAGTTGCAGTTGTAAGAACTCTTTGTCATATAGCAAAGCTTAACTCCTTCATATTCTGAAATGAAATTGTTAAGATGGTCGTGACCTGCAAATAAATGAGTGCCGTTGTTTTCCTTGAACACCTGGAAAAAGCCTTCATTTTAAACAGCGGTGTAAGAATCTTCGCCTCTGTTTCCTGATTCATAGCCATCGGTAACATTTTTGTATTCGGGAACGGGAACATGCATGAATGCCATATTTGGAACTGTACTTCCTGCTGATTCAGCTATGCCGTTTACAGCCCACTGATACCATTCAATCATATTCTTGTTTACGCCGCCGTCAGTAACTTTTTCGTCAACAATTCTGAACTGACCGTCATCCATTAAAAACAGTGAGTAAACAGGCTTGCCGTCACGAGTGATGTTTACAATATAGTTGCCCATACCGTTCATACCCTCGGGTCCGCATTCAAAAAGTGAATACTCAGCGTTTTCGTAAATTTCAGCAAGCTTTGCTTTGTCTGCTCTGCCTTCATAGTCGTGATTGCCGAATACGGGTGCCCACGGAATTTCAAAGCTGTCCATGAAATCGGCAAACTGCTGAGTGCAAATATCATTCCAAGCAGTGAGAACGCTGTCACCGCCCATGATTATCAAATCGGGCTGAGCTTCGTTAATCAACTGCTTAAGCTGAACTCTGCTTATTGTATCTAAAATGAAATTTGTGCCGAGCCATGAGGCGCCGAATGTTGCGTGATTGCGGATATGTATATCTGTTAAGCAGAGAATCTTGAAATCCTCACTGCCTGCCTCAATAGATTGTGCGTAATCTTCAGTATAAGCGTCTGATGCGGACCATTCATCGCATACAGCCACACCTTTTTGATATTCGAGACCTTTTGATGCAAAAATGGAGTTGCATATAATAACTACTGCAACCCAAACGCAGATGATTGCGATTATTATTTTAACAGGTTTTTTTGTTAAAAACTTTTTCATATGTCTATCCTCTCTATCTTGTAAATTTCAGCTGAAAAATCTAAAAATTCGCTCACCTGCGAACTCGTTTCGTTTCCTTGAAAATTCTGCGGCAGTATTACGCCGCTTTTCATAAGAACATCGCCTGTGGCGGAAACATTTATCTTAGAAATTTTGTATTTCTCATTTGGCATCAACCCTGTCAGATGAAGACGGGGGAGCGTGTTTACGGGGAAAAACAGTTTTTGCATAACATAAAGAAATGCAGTCTGTTTGTCTTCGCTCACAAGAAGCCAGCTGTGATAATTGCCTTTGAATCCGTCCAATATTCTGTAAAAAGAGGCTCCGGATAAAATGTTTCGTATCTGTTTGTATTCTGAAACATATTTATTAAGCTCCGCAAGCTCTTGTTCACTGCATACCGTTAAATCATACTGAAGCCCTAACACGCCGAACGCCGCCGCTGAATATCTGTCTTTTAGCTTTGTGGTTCTTTTCGTTTGATGATTAGGGCATATTGAAATGTGGTTGCACATAACATCGGGCGGGTAAGCATAGCTTGTGCCCTCCTGAATTAAAGTGCGTGTCATAACATCCGTGTTGTCCGACACCCAACCCACAGGCATATAGCACATCATACCGAGATCAAATCTTGTTCCTCCCGATGCGCACAGTTCAAATAAAACATTAGGGTGTCTGTCTGTCAGTTCCTTTAAAACTCTGTAAAGTCCGAGAACATATCGGTGCATTACAAGCGCAGCAGGCGTTTTTGCGGACTGTGTGTCAGACAGCAGTCTGTTGAAATCCCATTTTATATAATCAATGCCGATTTCAGTTATTCTCTGTGAAATGATTTCTATTATGTAATCCTGAATTTCGCGGCGGGTAAGGTCAAGCACTAGCTGGTTTCTGCCGAGTATTATGGGGTCGCGGTTCTGATTACCGGCGCCCAGTCGGGATGCTCCCTGAAAAGTTCGCTGTTCCTGCTTATCATTTCAGGCTCAAACCATAAACCGAATAAAAGACCCTTTTCTCTTACTTTATCGGCAGTAGGACGAAGCCCGTCGGGGAATTTCGTTTTGTGAACCCACCAATCACCTAAAGACGAGGTATCGTCATCTCGTTTGCCGAACCATCCGTCATCAACAACTAAAAGCTCGGCTCCTATTTCTTTGGCTTTGTCGGCAAGCTCAAGAATTTTCTTTTCGGTAATATTAAAGTACATTGCCTCCCAACTGTTTACCAGCACAGGCTTTGGTTTGCCTTTCCATTGCTTGGGAGTTATGTGTGAATTAATAAAACGGTGCATATTTGCGGAAATTCCATTATATCCTTGTGATGAATATGTCATAACTGCTTCGGGGGCATAAAATTCTTCTCCGAACCCGATAAAAGTTGAAAAATCATCAGCTCCGAAAGAACTTAAAAACCTTGTGTTTGTATACGGACTTAATTCAACTGACTGACAGTGGCTTGAGCTGTAAATAAGATTGAAACCGTAAACTTCTCCGCTGAAATTGTCTGCGTTTGTTTGCGCAAGCATTATAAACGGGTTATGGCGCGCACTGCTTGCGCCTGCGTTAGCTTCTATTGAGAATTTTCCTGATGAAAGAGCAGTTTCCTCTTTAAATCTTTCTCTTCCCCAAGCGCCATTGAATGTAACAGCCTTTAAGTCATCACGAGGCAAATCAAGTTGAAGATTTGAAAGTCTGTTAAGCTCAATTTCTTTGTTTTCTGTCCTCAAGCAAACGCTTCTTGTAATACAGTCGCAGTCATTGAATATACGATAATATAAAATCAAGGATGCGCCTGTGATTTCATCGCTTAAAATTACTGTTAATTCGTCATCGGCGTCATAAGCCTTTGGGTTTGGGTTTTCGCTTTCAATATTTCCTGTTAAGTATGTTTCGTATTTGAATCGGCAAAGCGTGTTTTCGCTTTGCGCACGGCACGCGCATTTTCGCATATCTCCGTTGCCGTCTGTGGAGTATTCAAAACACATTGAGTCAATCCCTGTCTCTTATACACATCTCCGAGCCCACGAGACCGAGGCTGATCTCGT
>UQFL01000059.1 GCA_900540305.1 uncultured Oscillospiraceae bacterium
ACCTTTTGAGCCAAACTTTTTTCGTCCCTTTACTTATAGCCACGAAAACAGCAAAAGATGAGGATTTTAAAAATCTTATTTACAAAATATTTACACCACCATATATTTAGCCGTTAACTACATACTTTTGAGCCAATGTTTTGAAACAATTAAAACCCCCTCTACTTTCTTTGCCGCTGAGCAATGCGTTCAACAACCACTTTTTAAAAATTTTTTATGTAACCGAACTGAGCAATCCAAAGATTAACACACTTTTCAAATGTCCGTGCATCTTCTAAAGATGCATTTTTAATTGGTCCTGGCAATTTGCACAAACAATATGTTATGTTTAAACTAAAAAAGATTATTTATATTATCAATTCCGAAATTTTTATTAAAAGAAATCGGCTTTTTTTATCGCAATTTTTGCATCTTTCAGAGATGCAACTTTTTTATTTTCAGCATTTTGCACAACCGATTAGAAAAGAAAAAAGAGTTGCTCCTCAATCAAGAGAAACGACTCTTTAAAAATAAATGTTATTGTATCCACACGAATGCAAAGGTAAATTACATAAATATGATTCTAAAGCCCTTGCTTTCCGGTTTGTCATTCAAAATAAAACACTAATGAAAAATACGAGTTCGACCTCGATTCGCCATCATCGGAGCGAAGCTAAATACCTTTGCCCCAATTTTTTGTCCTTAAATTTAGACTATGTGCATGTATATATTCGACTTAATTTTGCATAAATCAACAGCAATCATTGCTACAAATTCGGCTTTGTGATATACTTATTATAAACAAGTATATCCACCTTAACCTTTGCTCCGAATCTTACCACGCATGTGCAGCAAAAAGCCATTAGTTTTTTGTCAATGAGTTGCCACTTCAGGCGTTGGTGTCCTATTATCGGGCTTATACCTTTTGGTGGATAAACAATAACCATGTCATAAGACAAAGATAACTAAAGGATCGGAGAAGCTTAACATATGACAGGTGAAAAATTTACTTTAATGCAATATTCAATAAGTGCAATTCTTGGATTAATAGAGGCAGAAGACTTTGTTATTCCTGAAATACAGCGTCCTTTTGTATGGAAGAGAGGTCAAGTCAGAGATTTAATTGATTCTTTATATAATGGCTATCCTACTGGTTACATAATCACTTGGAAAAATCCTGATGTTCAAACGAAGGATGGTGGAAAAGCAAACGGTAAAAAAGTTCTTATAGACGGTCAACAAAGAATAACTGCTCTTATGGCAGCTATTGCTGGAAAAGAAGTTTTAGACCAAGATTTTAATAAAGATCGTATAAAAATCGCTTTTAATCCATTAGCGACAGATAAAACTAAAAGGTTTGCAGTTCAAGATGCATCTCATTTAAAGAATAAAAAATGGATACCTGATATTTCCGTGGTTTTCGATAGTAATTTTGATCCGTTTGACTTTGCCTTAGAGTATTGTAATAACAATGAAGGCGTAAAGCCAAATGATGTGAATAATGCTATCACAGAACTCAAAGGTATTGCCAATCGTCAAATTGGTGTAATTGAACTTGATCATTCTCTTGATATTGATGAGGTAACAGAAATATTTATTCGAATCAACTCCAAGGGAACTGCTCTCAGCCAATCTGATTTTGTTATGTCTAAAATGGCAGCTGATACTGAGCACGGTGGAAACATGCTAAGGAAAACAGTTGATTATTTCTGTCATCTTGCTGTTAAGCCTGAATTCTACTCTTACTTGATACACGATAATGAATTTCAAAACTCTAAATATGCTGAAAAAATCAAATGGCTTGCTAATGATTATGACGATATTTATGATCCGGATTATGGAGATATGCTTCGCGTTTCATTTATGCATCAATTTCGCAGAGGAAAACTTGCAGATCTTGTTAGTCTCCTTTCTGGCAGAGATTTTGAAACGAAAGAGTACCGTGATGATATTGTAGAGGAATCTTATAAAAAACTTGATGCGGGTATTCAAAACTTTATAAATCAGTATAATTTTGCACAGTTTGTTATGGCAATTAGGGGTGCTGGATATATTTCACATAAATTACTTAATTCCTATATGACTCTTGATTTTGCATATACATTATATTTAATGCTTCTTGGTGACCCAACCATTCCTAATGCACAAATTAAGAGATATGTTCAAAAATGGTTTGTAATGTCAACATTGACCTCTCGTTATATAGGCTCTCCAGAAACTGTGATGGATAGAGACATGAGAAGTATAGCAGAAAAAGGATTTTTAAATTTTCTTGATGAAGTAGAGGCGTCATCACTTTCAGAAACTTTCTGGACAGTAACACTTCCTCAAAATTTAGAAACATCATCTGTTAATAGTCCAGCATTTAATACATTTGTTGCGGCTCAGATTAATCTAAACTGTAATTCTATGCTCATGAACGGTACTAAGATTGCAGACCTTATCACAATTTCAGGCGATGTACACCATATTTTTCCGAAATCTTATCTTAAAAATAACGGAATTACAAGTCAGACAAAATACAATCAAGTTGCTAATTACACATACCTGGATACACAGGTTAATAAGGCAATTAGTGATGATGCTCCTGAAGTATACTTTGCAAAAGTAAAACAGCAGTGCAAAGATAAACAGGTTGTACTAGGCAATGTTTCGGATGAAGAAGTTCTTCATTCAAATCTTGCAGAAAACTGTATTCCTAATAATATCGATAAAATGGATGTATCGACTTATGATGATTTCCTTATTGAACGCCGAAAAATGATGGCTGCTTTAATTGAAAAATATTATAAAAGACTATAATGAGCCATAAGGAGTAAAAAATAATGGCAAAGAAAAAAGCTGAAGAAAAAATAAATTTGGACTCGATATTGTTCAAGTGTCGTGATATATTGCGTAAAGCTCGTAATTCGGGCTCGTTTTTTGAAAAACGAGATATGATGCTTACACTTGTATTTCTTCGTTTCATAGGGGAGAAATTTGAAGACGGTGTTAAAAAACTCCGCCAAGATCTTATAGCCCAGGGACTTGACCCTGATGATGAAAATATCATTGCTGCATTTTTTGATGACGCAACTTTTACTGACGGTACATATAATTTGCCCATAGAGGCAAGATGGTCTACCATCATTAATACACCTGCACCAAAACTTAATGTTGCTCTTGATACGGCATTGCGTAGCATAGCTGCAAGCAGTAAACAGTTAAAAGGTTGCTTTGTTCTGGGTACATTTACTGCTCGTAATCTTGCACCTAATGATATTAAGCAGATTGTAGATGAAGTAAATAAAATCAGCCATAAAGCCTTTGGCGAAGAAAAAGACCTTATAGGCCACGTATACGAATACTTTTTAAAAGAATTTGCTGTAAATGCAACAAAGGAGGAGGGTGAGTTTTATACTCCTCATGATGTTGTTCAGTTAATTGCAGCGATGATTGAACCTTTTGAAGGTAAATTATATGACCCTTGCTGTGGATCCGGTGGAATGTTTATTCAAAGCACTGACATTATTAGAGAAAAGCGCGGAGACATAAGTTGTATTAATATTTATGGTCAGGAAAAAGAGGCTGCAACTTATAGACTTGCAAAAATGAATCTTGCTTTGAGAGGAATCAGCCATAATCTTGGCGAAGGAGCTGACTCTACCTTTACCCACGATCTTCATAAAGGTATTTACTTTAATTATATTATGGCGAATCCACCTTTTAACCTTAAGGGGTGGTATGATGATAATTTGAAAAATGACTCCCGCTGGGCAGATTATGGTACTCCTCCGGAGAGTAATGCCAACTATGCTTGGATTCTTCATATACTTTCTCATTTGAAAGCACTTGATGGCGTTGCGGGTTTTCTTTTGGCAAATGGTGCTTTGGGTGATAGTGATACTGTAGAAATCCGAAAAAAACTAATTCAAAACGACAAAGTGGAAGCCATCGTTATTCTTCCTCGTGAACTGTTTATCACAACTGATATCAGTGTAACCCTTTGGATTCTGAATCAGAACAAAAAGGGTGGCAAATATCACAACAGGAATTTGCGAAATCGTGAGGGTGAAATTCTGTTTATGGATTTACGCACCTGGACAGAAAATCCGGTCAAAGGCGAAAATAAAAAGAAAATTCTTTTGGACGAGAAACAGATTCAAAAAGCAGCAGATATATACCATACTTGGCAAAGTGAAGGAACAGACGGCAAAAAATATGAGCTGCCTGAACTGTATCGTAGCGTTGGAATTGATGAAATTGAAAAACAGGGCTGGAGCCTTGTACCAAGTAAATATATTGAATTTATAGACCACGATTTAGATATAGACTTTAACGCTGAAATGAGCCGTATCCAAAAAGAAATGGGTGAAATTCTCTCACAGGAAAAGCAATCTCAAAAGATGCTTGAGGATGCATTTAGGGGGATAGGATATGGCATTGAATAAATATAGGCTCGGAAATATTATAACTCCTTATTCAAAAAAATGTGGAATAGAGAATTTAACTCCTTTTCAAATATCAGGCATAAATCGAGAAAAAGAATTTTTTGAGCCATCGCACCAAGTTGGGAAAGACACATCTAAATATCAAATTGTCCCGCCAGGTTATTTCGCCTGCAATTTAATGCATGTAGGTAGAGACAAGGTCCTTCCAATTGCGTATAACCACAGCGATAGTGTAAAATATGTCAGTCCCGCATATACAATATTTACTTTAAACAAAAATAGTGGTGTGCTTAATGAATATTTTTTTATGATGCTTAAATCTAAAGAGCAAGATAGATATTTTTGGTTTCATGCAGATGCTTCTGTTCGTGATGGCATGTCTTGGGGAGATTTTTGCAATGTAGATATTATAGTGCCAAATATTCAAACACAGAAAAGATATGTTAATATGTATAAAGCAATGGTTGCTAATCAGCAAAGTTACGAGCGTGGCTTGGAAGATTTGAAGCTTGTCTGCGATGGATATATTGAAGATTTGCGAAGAAAGATGCCGTGCGAGAAGATTGAGCCATACATCAAAGCGGTTGGTGAAAAGAATAGCGATAATCAAATTACCCTTGAGCAAGGTATTAATATCAATAAAGAGTTTATAACACCTCAGCGTTCTAACTCCGACCTGTCATCACGTGTTATTGTTCGCAAGGGACAAATAGCATATTGCACACAACTAAATAACGCTAATGTTGCAATTGCGTTACGTGAAGGTGATGATTGTGTTGTCTCTCCGGTTTATTCGGTCATTGAGGTAATAGACAAGAACAAATTATTACCTCAGTATTTGATGCTGTGGCTTATCCGTCCAGAATGGGGACGCTTTGTATATTGGGCAGCTACCGGAAGCGCATATGAGTTCGTGCAATATGAAAGCGTATGTAATACAGAAATTCCCATACCTGACATAAAAACACAACAACGGATTGTTGACATTTTTAATGTTTATAAAACGCGTAAACAAATCAACGAAAAACTAAAATCACAAATCAAAAACATCTGCCCGATACTTATTCGCGGATCATTGGAGGAAAAGTAATGACGGATTATGAAAAATTGGAGTGGCTAATTTCTGAAGCTGATGTATTAATTGATCATTCGGTTAAGCCCTCAACTCCTGCGTTTCAAGTATGGTTTTCTGAAGCAGAACGATTTTTAATTAAAAGATTTGGCATTGATAGCTTTGAATATAATAAGTTGAAAAGCACAAAATTTGCACCTTCTATTTATGTTGACGAATCTGTTACTATTAATCGATGCAAAAATGGAATCATTGCATCTAAATTGATCTTTGAAAAGTATTTAGAAGAAATGAACGATTGTCAAGTAGATTTAACAAGCAAAACAAAAAATGATATCTGTTTTAACAAAGTTTTTATTGTCCACGGACACGATGGCGAGTTAAAGCAATCGGTTGCCCGTATTGTCGAAAAACAAGAAATTGATGCAATTATTTTATCTGAACAGGCAAACAAAGGTCGTACAATTATAGAAAAATTTGAAGATTATAGTGATGTTAGCGGTGCAATATGTTTATTCACTGCTGATGATCTTGGCAAAGCTAAAAAAGATTCTGTAGATAACAGAAGAGCAAGACAAAATGTTGTATTGGAAACAGGTTACTTTATGGGCAAGCTTGGAAGAGATCATGTTGTAATTTTGGCAGATAAAGGAATAGAAATGCCATCAGATCTATCAGGTGTTGTATATACAGATACAGGAAGTTGGGAAACCGATTTACTTAAAGAACTGAAAGCTATGGGCTATACAATTGATTTAAACAAGCTTTTATAAGTTTGTGGAATTAACATAAACAATTTGTAATCTTGGAGATAAAACGCAGATCAAAAATATTTATCCGATACACAATTTTGGCTTATTTTAGGGGGCAAGAAATGAAAAATTTTAAAATGGTTCGTTCGTTTTTTTGCTTTTTTCTATCCTTTTTTATTTTATTTATCCTTTTTTTGTTGGCAATTATGATATGTATCAACAATTTTGTTGATTTAGATGGTACAATATGGTTTTGGGGAGTTGTAGGCGTTAGCACTATTCTTTCATTTATAGTGACTGTTTTAACAAAAGTACATAGTAAAAATAGTATTGGGGAAACAAAGGTTTCATTTTGGTTACATAAGAATTATCCAAAGATAATTGTAGGCTATCTTATGTTAATATTTGCTTTTGTTTCGATAAAAAATGAATCAATTTGGACTACAGAAGAGGTATATGATATTTTATCATTACAATGGATGATTTTTGGACTATCGCTCACTATTTTTTTAGTATGGAATGTTATTATAGTTGAGTTTTTAAAAAGAAGACAGCCTCAGGAACAAGATTCAGATGATGTTTTTAAAAAATCTAAAATAGTTTTAGAGAAGCACGATTTTTCTCAAGAAGTTGAGGCAACATATTTGACTGTTATAATTCTAACTATAAATCTGATGTTTCTATTGCTTTCTACCTCGCTAATATATATTGTTTTTAAGCCAGATTCTGTCTTTGTACAAAATTTGTTGCGCTGTTCATTTTTCCTTACAACAAACTCTATTATAAGTTTGTTTTTTGACATTTTAAAACCGTTGAAAAAAGAGAAAAGGGAAATGCTAAAAAATAACAATGTAACAAAATCAGATGTTAATAAAGCTTATATTGCTCTTTTGATTAAAAGTGCAATTGAGGAAAAGAAAAAAGAATTGAATTTGGTTGATGAAAATTTTACACAGGAAGAAAAGGAAAAATTGTACAGTACATTGCTTGAGGTCCTTCAAAACCGTGTGCATAATGATGAAAGATTAAATCGAAAAAAAGAACCTTTAAATGGAGGTGACAACAATGGCAAAATTGAAAGAATATAATGGTCGTTATTGCGAATCAGAATTTGAAAATGCCTTTATATCATTTTTAGAGAACGAGGGTTGGAATTATTTTCCTGGAAACAGCATTGTGCGTGAATCCAAAACTGCCGTGTTATATACAGATGACATGGAGCAGTTTTTAAGCAAAACCAATTCTGATTTAACAGCTGATGAAATCCGTCAGATAATGGATTTGGTGCGTCTCGTTGGTGCAGAAAGTGAATTTTCAACACTCCATAAAGTATATGGCTGGATGGTTAATGGTGTTCAGTTTGTACCGCAAAGCGGTGATGCAAAAATGGTTGAATTAATTGATTTTGAGAATCCTGAAAATAATATCTTCCGCGTTGTAAATCAGTTTACTGTTGAGTACACAAATAATGGACAGAAAGAAAATCGCCGCCCGGATATTCTTTTATTTGTTAATGGTATGCCCCTTTGCATTATAGAACTTAAAAATCCCGCTGATTCTAATGCAACAATTCACGACGCTTATGAGCAGATTGCTTCTCGTTATTGGCGTGATATTCCACATTTATTGCATTACTGTCCGCTTGCTTGCATTTCTGACGGGGTCAAAACAAGGCTTGGAACCGTTCGTACACCTTATGAACATTTTTATGCGTGGCGTCGTGTCAATGACGGCGATAAGGTTTCTACACTTCCATTCGAAGAAATGCAGACAATGATAAAGGGCGTTTATAGTCCTGCAAGGTTTCTTGAAATTTTTCGTGACTATATTTATTTTCAGGATAGCGAGTATGACAGTGAAGAAAAAGAAATTGTTTGCAGATATCCTCAGTTTTTTGCTGCACGTCTATTAAAGCAGAGTATTGTTAAATCTGTAATAGAAAAAAGCGGAAAAGGTGGTACATATTTTGGTGCAACTGGATGCGGTAAAACCTATACAATGGCGTTTCTTGCCCGTCAGATTGCTTTGCGCTGCACTGATATTCCACAAATCGGTTCACCCACCATTGTTATGATAGTTGACCGAGATGATCTTCAAAAACAAGGAGCAAAATTATTTACAAAAAGCAAAGAGTTTTTAAATCTCGGTGAAGTCAGCGTTGTTCCTAATCGTAAAATACTTCGTGAAGAACTCGGCGCCCGCAAAAGCGGTGGATTTTATATATGTACTATTCAAAAGTTCTGTGACAGAAAAGATGATAAAATCGGCGTAATAAACGAGCGTTCAAACATTATTTGTTTTTCTGATGAAGCGCACAGAACTCAAATTGAAAATGCAAAAAAAATTCAATTCAGTAAAGATGCTGATGATAATATGAAAGCTATGGTATCCAAGCCATATGCAAAAGTGTTGAGAGAAGCCCTTCCGAACGCAACATTCGTTGGCTTTACAGGAACTCCGATTTCAGAAACATATCAGACTTTTGGTGATGAAATTGATCGTTATACTATGGATCAGGCGGTTGCTGATGGTCTTACCGTATCCATTAAGTATCACCCCAGAATTGCAAAAGTACTGCTTGATAAAGAAAAAGTAAAGGAAATAGAAAACTATTATAAGAAGTGTGCTGATGATGGTGCTACCGCAGAAGATATTGAAGCAAGTAAGAAGGCTATGAGCTCAATGGAAATTATTTTAGGCGAGCCATCCCGTTTGGAACGCCTTGCGGTAGATATCCATGACCACTATGTTTCTTCTTGTGCAAATGATCCTAAAAGGGTTCAAAAAGCAATGGTTGTTTGTTCCAGCAGAACAATTGCATTTGGATTGTTGAAAAAATTCCAAGAGAAATATCCTGAATGGTTTGTTGAAAAGAAAGTAGCTGATGGCGTTTCTGTAAATGATGAAGAAATGCAAGAACTTAAGCCTATGCCATTTATGGCAATGGTTGCAAGTGTTGGCAGCAATGATCCGACTGAAATGTATAACTATCTCGGCGGGGTAAAAAATAGCCAACGCTCCGAAGAACTTGATGCGGCTTTTAAACAGGACCAATCAAATTTCCATATAGTAATTGTTGTTGATATGTGGATAACTGGTTTTGATGTTCCTTCGTTGACTTATATGTATAATGACAAGCCACTCAAAAAGCATTTACTTATTCAAACAATAAGCCGTGTTAACAGAAAATATCCAGGAAAAGAATATGGATTGATTGTCGATTATATCGGCATTCGTGACAATATGCGTGAGGCAATGAAACTCTATGGCGGAAATACTTCGATTGCCCCTACTTCCGATGATGTCGAACAGGCTACATATGTATTTCGAGAAGAACTTGAAATTCTTAAAGATCTTTTTAGCGGATATGATTTGAAACCATTTCTTGACTTAAACAGTGATCCTGCATTGCGTTATACACTTTTAGCTAAGGCTGCTGAATATGTATTTGTGTCTACACAGGAATTGCAGACTGAAAGCAAATCTGGTAAAAGCGTTAGTAAGGTATCATTTAAGACATATTTCCTGAAAACGGTTAAGAGAATGCGCGCAGCTTATAATATATGTCAACCGTCTGGAGAACTTGGTGATCAAGAATCTGCCCTTGCTCAATGTTTTATGGCAATTGCCGGTTTTGTTCGGAAGATGAGTGGAACAAGTGATGTTGACACAGATACTATGAATCGTCGTGTTGCAAAAATGGTCGAAGAAGCACTCAAATATAATAAAGTTGAAAGTGTTTTTGAGACAGGAGAACAAGAGGATATCTTTAGTCCGGAATATTTTGAAAAATTGTCAGATGTTAAAATGCCTGCATCAAAACTGGAATTGCTTGTTAAAATGCTTCGCAAACAGATCAAGGAGTATAGTAAGACCAATCAAATGGCAGCTAAAAAATTCCAAGAAATGCTTGAAGAAACTATTAATCAGTATCACGAGCGTAGAAAACATCTCACTTTAGAGGAAGCAGGTGTGGCTCAAGAGAAAACTGTAGATGAAATTATAAAAAATGCTACTGAACAAGCATTACGCATATTAAATGATATGAAAGCAGATCGAGAGAGCTTTCGCAAAATTGGACTAACATTTGAGGAAAAGGCATTCTATGACATTTTAATGGCACTGCGTGATGAATATAACTTTGAATATGGTGTTGATAAGAATGTTGATGGCGTAGTTGTCAATGATAAATGTAAATCATTAGCAAAAAAAATCAAAGAAATAATTGATGTCAAATCCTCATTCGCAGATTGGCTGAACAACCAAATCATACGAGATCAACTTAAGTTTGATATCAAGGTTTGTTTGATTAAAAATGGCTATCCTCCACAGTATAGTCCAGAGGTGTTCCGCAAAGTAATGGAACAGGTTGAGAACTTTGAGGAGAATAACTAATAAAGATAAATGTAATTACGAGTTAAAAATAAAAATCGTAAAGCTCTATTAATTATATTTAAATAAAATTATAACAGGACAGGCACAGGAAATTCACTCCCGTGCCTGTTTATGTTTTTACAATTAATAATAATTTGTGTTTCTGTATAGTTGCTAATAAATGTTTGTGGATTCTCGGGATTTTGATATGATATAGTTGGAATGTTTAATTTTAGTTGTTTGTTGATTCAATTTTTAATATTCTTTATATCCCAAAATAAGATAATTCGCTTTTAATATTCGGTGTAGAAAAGATGAAATTAAGATATAGAAAATAGATATAGTGTATGGGATATTTAGCTGTTGTTTTTTATATTTTTTCATAGTACAATAAATGTAATAACATGTATTTTTATGAATTAATATGAAACTAAACCAAGCGTTGTAATATCAAATTTAAAAAAATCTTCAATTGGTAAAGTATATTACCTGTCTCTTATACACATCTGACGCTGCCGACGATCGCATAAGTGTA
>UQFL01000060.1 GCA_900540305.1 uncultured Oscillospiraceae bacterium
ATCTACACTTATGCGATCGTCGGCAGCGTCAGATGTGTATAAGAGACAGGAGGTACAGTGGGTGATTACCGCGATGGTCACAGACAGCGTGTTCGGAATAAATATGCTGAAAATCCCGATAATTTCAAGTATGATTACGAGTATCTTGAATTACTGCTTATGTACTCTATTCCCCGAAGAGATGTAAAGGGAACGGCGAAAGAACTTCTCAAAACTTTCGGCTCAATTGACAATGTTTTCAATGCCGATTACGCACAGCTTTGCGCAGTCAAAGGCGTTGGTGAAAACAGCGCAATTCTCATTTCCCTTGTAAAAGATATTGAAAAGCAGTGCAGAAAAAGCCGAAACAGCAATGTTAAGTATGTCGGCGACTCTGACAGCGCAATAAAATATTTTAAAAATATGCTCGGCTCTGAAAATAAAGAGAAAATTCTGCTTGCAAGCGTTGACAATTCAAACAGGGTAATCTGCTGCCGCACGGTTGGAAACGGTGATGTATCCCATGTTGATGTCAGCCCAAGAAAAATTATTGAAACGGTTATGCTTGATAATCCCACAAAAGTTATCATTGCTCACAATCATCCGTCAGGATGTGCCGAACCGTCTATGAACGATATTGATTTTACGCTCAATGTGCGTAATATACTTGCGTCTGTCAATGTTGAGCTTGCAGACCATATAATCATCGGAGAGCAAGACGCTGTTTCTATGCGTAATTCTTACCGTTATTCAAAATTTTTCAGAAAAGTAAGATAGTATTGCCAACAAGCAATATCACGGTTAAAATATAATTATTAAATCGTTATTCGGAAGTGATTTTATGAGTGAAGAAAAACGAATAAATTACAACAGATTAAGCCCCGAAATTCAGCAGAGAATAATTGAGGACAGAAAAGCGGGAAAGCAAAATCCTTACCGCTGTTCGGATGAGGCTGTTATCCGCAGAATACAAAACCATGATAAGGCTAATTTGTGGAGACCCGCCTATGTCAGAGATATTGAGAAAATTATTCATCTTCCGTATTACAACAGGTATGCTGATAAAACACAGGTTTTTTCATTCTATAATAACGATGATATAACAAGGCGCGGACTTCATGTTCAGCTTGTTTCAAGAATTGCGAGAAACATAGGCGCCGTGCTCGGGCTTAACCTTGATTTGATTGAGGCTATTGCGCTCGGTCATGATATAGGTCATACTCCTTTCGGCCACGCAGGCGAAAGATTTTTAAGCGAGCTTTTACAGCATGAGACAGGCAGATATTTTAATCACAATGTTCACAGCGTCAGAGTGCTTGATAATCTTTTTTCAAGAAATATAAGCCTTCAAACGCTTGACGGTGTTCTCTGCCACAACGGTGAATTCGAGCAGCAGGAATACAGACCTAAGTATTCAAGGGATTTTGAGGAGTTTGACAGCCTTTATGAGGACTGTTGCAAAAACGGCAAAACGGCTATCGAAAAGCTTGTGCCGTCAACTCTTGAGGGCTGTGTTGTGCGAATCTGCGATATGATTGCATATCTCGGAAAAGACAGGCAGGATGCAATAGTTGCTAAAATCATACCGCCTGATTATAAATTCAAAAGCGATATGATAGGGGATCAAAATGCCGCAATTATAAATAATCTTACAGTTGATATTATTGAAAACAGCTACGGCAAAGATTATATTCTTTTAAGCCCTCAGGCGTATTCTGACCTTAAAAAGGCTAAAGTGGAAAATAATACCGTTATCTATCAGAATAAGGATATTAACGAGCAGTATAACGAAATAATAAAGCCTATGTTTTCAGAGCTTTATTATAAACTGCTTGACGATGTTCTTGCTCGAGATGAAGAATCAATGATTTTCCGCCACCATATCAAATTCATAAGAGAAACAAGAAAATATTATGAAAAAGACGATTATCTTAATCAAGAGCCGAATCAGATAGTTGTTGATTATATTGCAAGTATGACGGACGATTATTTCGTTGCGCTTCATGAACGCCTTTTCCCTGACAGTAAATATAAAATTAAATATAAATCATATTTCAGTGATGAAAACAAATAAATATGATGAATGTAAATGCCGAGAGATTATTTAAATCTCTCGGCTCAGCTGTTGATAAAGTGACCTGAACCACGCACAAAATGGTATTAAAAAAGTTAGTATTTCTAATTTAAATATAAACAATAACTTAATAGAATAAACTAAAAAGTCGCTGAAATATCGAATTTCAGCGACTTTTGTGCGTTTTCTGCCTTTTGCTCGGGGGCGGTACCATTGTACAGCTCCCACTCGCAAAAAACAGAATTCAGTTCCATTTCTCAATAGCTTTACAGTATATTATTTTTCTTTTCCTATTGTTATTGTGCTCTGGCCGCGGTGTCTTATAAGCTGCTGGGTAGTAAAACTGCCGTCATCTTTAATATTGATAAGCTGACCGCCTCTAAAAGGCACAACATATATATTATGGTCACAGGAAAGACCGTAGCTGAGGCGTATTCCCTGATATTCCGCTGTGTAGTTGTTCATATGGTCGTGGCCTGCAAAGCAGCCTTTTGTTGAACCGAGTTCAACCATTTTCTCAAACATACCATCATCAACTGCGGGACCGCATTCTTTTTCAAAGCGTCTTCCCGTAATTATTTCGCCCTCGTCATACGCAATTTTGAATTCCTGCATAGGAACATGGAAAAATGCAAGAGAGGGAACAACCTTTGTTTCGTCGCGGTTAACATCCATTGCGATTTCCTTGATTGTTTTTTCATACCATTCAACTTGATTTTCGTGGAAATGGTCATATCCGCCGTTCACATCATCATAGCTGTGAGTGTCCATCATAATAAGCGAGGTTATTACTTTACCGTTTTCGTCTTCAACATTGTAGTAGTAATTTCCCATACCGTCAACATCTTCGTCTCCGCGCTCATAGATGCAGTATGTAAGGCTTTCAAGGTAATCGCTCAACTGCTGTTTGTCAGCAAGTGTTACGCCGTCGGCAACTTCGCCGTTTTCGTATTTAATATCAAGACCCTCGTGGTTTCCGAAAACAAAGCCCCACGGCTTTTTAAATGTTTCCATAAATTCTCCGAAAGTTTTGAAAGCCGTCATATTCTCTTTTTCGCTTGTAACATCTCCAGTAACCATAATAAGGTCAGGGTCTGTGGTGTTAATCATTTCTGTAATCGTTTTGAAAGCTTTTGCGTCCTTTTTTTCATCATTCAGAATATGAACATCAGTAATCTGAAGAATTTTATATGCCGTGTCCTCAGCCTGAACATAATCTTTTCCTATAAATGTTACACCAAGGCACACTGCGCTTGCAGCCACGGCAAGGGCAAGCAATATACACAAGAAAACTTTAACACTTTTTTTTATATCAATACTCCTCTGATACAGTTTCACTTTTAATGATTTTATCTGAAAGATGTGCTTTGCGAATTGTTATCGGTCTGTCGCTTTCCACTTTTGTTATCTCGCCGTTTTTCCAGGTGAACGAAACAGAAGCGCCGTTAACTAACATATTTTTAACTTCGCCGCTTTTCCACTTTTTAGGAAGAGCAGGAAGAAGTTCAATAATGCCGTTTTCTTCGGATATGAGCATCTCATTAAGTCCTGCAATATATCCAAGGTTGCCGTCAATCTGGAAATAGTACGGCGGGTGAACGCAGAACAGATTTTTGAATACCGCATTGCATAAAAAGTCACGGGTAACATTTTCGGCAGTATCGGCGTCTCTCAGTCTTGCGGCAAGGCAAATTGCCCATGCGGCAGACCAGCCGATGTGCTGACCTGAATTATCAAGTCTGTATTTGAACAGTCTTCTTACCCAGTCTGTGCGCTCCTTATCTGCGTGATAACCTATAATTTTTGCAGGGTAAAAGGCATAAAGGGGAGAGAAGTGGCGGTGTCCTTTTTCCGGTGTCGGATAATCCGTGTACCATTCGTTTATGCCGTTTTTGCCCTCAGTAAAGGGCAACAGCTTTTCAAGCCTTTCAGTTATGTCTGCTTTAAGTTCCTTGTTGTTTGAAATTTCAAGTGCATTGGTAAATGCCTGCCTTACAAGTCCCATATCAAAAGCAGAACCGTAATCCATATTACAGGTGCTGCCGTTTTTTGAAAAAATATTTTCAGGCGACGGAGAGGGGCAGATAACATATGAGCCGTTGTGAAGAACAAGGTAATCTTTGCAAAAACGAGCCGCCTCTTCTGTTATTTCAAGCACTTTTTCACGGTGGTTTTGCAAAGCACCATTTTTATAATGTGCATAAACTTCGTTTGCAAGCCAAACTCCGCAAAGCGGCTCAAGCATATAATTCGGCGTGCCTTTAACAGGAGAGGTTTTTCTCCATATATCAACATTGTGGTTGCAGGCAAAGCCAGAACAGCCATAATTTATTTTTGCTGTGCGTTTTCCGTTTTGCATTGTTTCCCAAACCATATCAAGCAGGGGTTTAATACATTCGTCAAGTCCGCTTGCAGAAGCGCCCCAGTAATTCATTTGTGTATTTATGTTAACTGTGTAGTTACTGCTCCATGGCGGTCTTACGGAATTATTCCAAATTCCCTGCAAGTTCATTGCCTGACCACCGGGACGGCTTGCGGAAATCGTCATATATTTTCCGAAGTTATAAAACAGTTCGCACAACGCCCTTATATCATCAGAGTTTTTTGCCGCTTGAAGTAATTTATCTGTGGATAAATCGGACTCGCAGTTAAGGGAAACGCTCTGTTTAAAGAACAATGCCGAAAAGTCAGCGATATGCTCTTCTTTTAAATCTTCGTATTTGCATTTGCGTATACTGTTCAGCCTTTTTTGGCACTTTTTCTTTATTGCTTCGGTATCAGTAACAGGCATTTTGTTATAGCTTTTAAATCCTGTTTCGGTAACGAAATATAATGTTATAGTGCGTGCGTCTTTTATAGTTATTTTTCGGTTGCCCTCTATAATTTTGCCGTCAGTATCAACTGCCATACCGAGAGTAAATGCCATACCCTTGTTTTCGTTATATTTGATAGGGAACAGCTCGCTTCTTACATAGTTAGGAGCGGCGTAATCGGGAGCACGGCCTGTTAGGAACAGCATATTTCCGTCAGCTTCAGTTTTAGACCTCAGCTTGCTTTTCATTTTAACTGTAACATTTGCAGGGTCGCCTGTTTTTATAGAGTACACAACCGCCTTTTTAGGGTTTGAAGCAAACGCTTCCTGCAAAGAGCTATCAGTGCCAACTGTGTGTATGCCGTTTGATAAATCAAGCTCTCTGTAATAATTTGAATTATCAGTTGATGATATTTTGATTCTTACTTCGCCCACAGGCATAAACGCTTCGCTGTAAAATCCGCAAAGCTCTTTTTGTATTAAAGAGTCCGCTTCTTTGTTTTTACCTGCAAAAATAAGTTCTCGTACTTTAGACAGGTTTTGAAGACTTTTTTCGCTGTTATAGTCTTTCGGATAGCCTGACCACAATGTACCGTCATTAAAGCAGAGTTTTTCTGATTTATTTGAGCCGTAAATCATTACTCCCGTAAATCCGTTTCCGATGGGGAGTGCTTCACGCCAATGACGGGCGGGATTCTGAAACCAAATTTTATGCATAATCATTCTCCTGTTTTTGCAACAATAAAGTCAAATTGCTCAGGTACGGTAATGTCTTTATCCTCTTCATTATACAGCGCTTTTCTTATACCTCTATATAAAATATCAAGCATTTTATCACCCTCACGGAAATCAAGAAGATTAAGACCTCCGTTTTCGGTGAGAATTTCATTTGCTTTTTCGGCATTTCCTGCTTTTAAATACGCAAGAGAAAGGTACATTCTGAGTCTTGCATTGTCTTGAAGTTTTGAATCAATTTTACTGAATAAATTTATAGTCTCGCAGTATTTCTCATCTTCAATAAGCAGGCGCAAAACTCTTTCGCAAATGCTGTAAGTATTAGGAGCGCTGGAAATACATTTTTTAAGATAATAAATATATCTTTCATCCTCAAGCTGATAAAGAATGAAGCCGTATAAATATTTGTTCTGAATGTTGTTTTCAAGAATCATACTTTTTTCGCACTGTTCTTTAGCAGTTTTAAAATCTCTTTTATCATAACTGATAAGAGCAAGCTGGTAGTTGATTCTCCAGTCGCACATATTAGCGTTGTTCTCAAGCAAAAGCTGAGCATTTTCGCCGTACGGGAAAGATATAATATCTGTTTCAGGTTCTTTTCCGTCTGCTAAAGCATTCCAGTATTCACATTCTTCATCGGGTATAAATTCAAGGTGTTCGCTTTCACCGCCGCAAAACAGCTTTCCTAAGCTGCCCATACCGCTGCCTTTATATATGATTTTTCCTTTTTGAAGGCTTATATCATTTTCAACTTGAGAGAGTCTCTTGTCAAGTGCGTCTGAATTTCCGTGTTCGGATATTTGCTTTTTTACCGCCTCAACAAGTTCTTTATACTCGCCTTTAACGGTTTCTTTTCCTATATCCACAAGCGCATAACACTCAATGAAAGACCAGCTAGTTTTTGGGGGCATGGGAAGACACTCATACTGTGTCTTTCCAAGACCTGCTTGAATTTCTACATAATCGCCTGCTTTATCAGTAAGCATTTTCTGCCAGTGCTTTGAACCTTTTCTGTGTCCCCAAGAAAACAGCTTTCTGCCTTTTAGGTTATGACTTGACCACTGAAGAAGACCGTATCCGTCTGCGTTTACATTTGCAATAAATTTTTGCTCGTGCAAATCAATATCGTAGAAATAATCAATAGTATCGGGAATGTTTTGAGGATATGAAACATCTATTCCTCCGTCAATGGGAATAGGTGATTTTTTAATGCCTATGCCGTCTGAATTGTTGTAAGCGTCGCTTGCAGGAACGATAACTCTGCCGCCTTCAAATTCAGGAGTAGCCATGTTTGACCACCAATACATCGGAACAACTTCATCATTTGGATTTTCAATTCTAATAGCAACCAAAAGGCGGTTTTCTTCAAGCCAAAAATCCATTTGATAATAAATGCCGCGCACTCTTTCAAACTCATAAAATCTGAGCACTTCCTGTGAATTTTTGCCTTTTACCTCTGCGCAGTACATAGGGGAGCAAGTGAACGGTGTATGACCGATTATTCCGCAGTTCCATTCAACGCCGCCTGAAAACCAAGCGTTTCTGATGCTGAGGTTGCGGAATCTTATAACATCATTAGTATAAAGTATATCGGTTTCTTTTTTCTTGTCGTACAGTTTCCAAAGTCTGCCGCCGAAGTCAGGCAAAAATTCTGCATAAAGGTAATCGTTTTCAAGAATTGCAACAGAAACAGGCTGTTCCTTTTCATCACAGTAAGCGTTCTGCTGAGTGTACGGATACGCAGTTTCCCTGTAACCGTAGTTTATATAAAGCCCCTCATAATCCTTTATGGTGCTTTTGAATTTAGGCTGTTTTCTTGTTATTGATAAGTCAGGAACAACAGAATGTTCAGTAAAAGATGAACAGCTATAATTTTTAGTTGTAAATTTAATCATTGTTTATACTCCCGATAGTCCAAGTTCCTTTTCTGAAATCAGCCGTAACAGTTGTGCCGTCTGAATAAGTTGTTCTTTGAATATATTTGCCGTCCAAAAATTCGTGGCGAACCATTTCTTTGTTGTAAAGCTTTTCCTGAAGTTCGCACAAAGGTTTAATTCTGTTTAATTCTTTCTGCAGAGATTCTTTATCAAGCAATTCGATGTCTGCCGAACGGTTGTCTTTTCCTATTTTGAAATCTTCTTCACCGTAGCAGTGGAGATACGGCATTCCTGCGTGCATTGCGCAATACAGTTCTCCCTTTTCGCCCTTGGGTATTCCCCAGTTACCCCACCAATCCCAGGGAATCATAATACAGTCGTGATAAACAAGGCTTAAAAGCGGAACGGGAATGCCCACAGCAGCACCGTTTACCTGCGGACGAAGTGTGAACGGACCGTGGTGAACGAGGCAGATGTTATCTATAAGCTGAGAAGCAGGCTCCTCTGATGACATAATAAAGCCTTTTTTGTTCAGATAATCAAAGCATGACGCTCTGTGTTTAATGCTCTCTTCACGTGTGATTTTATGCTTCGGGTTGAAACATTCATCACCGTTCATAACGGAGAATACATCAAGATAAGCTCCCTGAACATCTACTCCGTGTTCCTCAAGCTCAGTATACGTCTTTTTAACAAAATCAAGCGCCTGAGACGCACATAAAAATGTGTGCTCTCCGCCGTCCCAAATAGAGCAGTACGGATGGCTTTTGTCTATTCTCATAACGGCTTTATCCATGTCAAAGTACTTTGATGCATAGTAATAATCACGGTACTGGTCATGAAGTGCGAAAATGTATCCGAGATTTCTGCAGGTTTCTGACAGAGCCTTTAAGCCCTCCCAGCCGCCGGCTTCCTTGCACGGGGGAAGTATATACGGGTGCAGGTTGTCGTATCCGAGAGCGCCCCATCCGTCCGTGTGGATATAAAGCTTTTCAAGCCCTGCTTTTTTCAATTCCTGCATCTGGCTTGCTCTTTTTTCAAAAGAAGCATAAAGCTTTTGATTTGTTGAGTTCTTGTCATAGAATTTTGAAGCAGGCTGAATAGTTGAAAATATTTTATGATGAAGCACAGGGCAGCCCACAAGCTTCTTGATATTTTCGTTTTCTTTTATTTTATCTTCAATAGTTTTAAGTCTGCCTTTTTCAATGAGATAGCTTCTGAAATCCTTGGCAATAGTATTATAGTCGCAGTTTTCACTGTGGAAAGTGAATCTGATTCTTCTTTCATATGAAAGCTTGCCAAGGCTTGACATCCAATAAACGGAATTTACAAATGAGGCGTGTTTGCCGAAAGATGAAAACATACAAGCGTCATAAGGAGTTTCAATTATTGCGGAAAAACCGTTTCCGTCGCAAACTCTTCCCCAAACAGGCATATAGCAGTCGCCCGTGTTTATTTTTCTGAGGTAATGAGCAAATCCGAATGTTGAAAGAAAGTTTTCCTTATAACCGTCAGGAAGAAGAAGTCCCTGGCGCATAGCGTCAACATGATACGAGTCTTTGCCTTTGCTTTTTGAGTTAAACGGAGCAGGGAAATAAACAGCCTGAATATCATAGCCTGTTTCGTTTTCTGCTTTGAGTGAAAATTCAACTGTGTTTTCGCCTGTGATTTTCGCTGTGCAGACAAGAGTAAAATCAAGCTTCTTTCCGAAAGCGATAAATGAACTGTAACGGCAGATGATACAGTTTGGTTTTGTTTCAATAGATTTTTTAAGTGCGCTTGCAAACGGGCGGTAGGTACTTATGTATTTATCACCCGCTTTTTTTCTTATGATTACATATGGGCGGCGTCCGTCGCTGACCCATGAAAATCCGTTGTAAATAACTTCATAATCACAGTTAATGTGATTGCTTAATATTCTCAGTTTTCTGCTCATATTTCTGTTTCTCCTGTAATTTTATTCAAGCAATTGTATTGGCTGAGTTCTTTTTTCATAAACTTATCATCGTTAGAAGAAGCAAACTCAACCGCTTCCTTAACGAAGTTTATATCTTTCTCGTCAAGCTCTTTGTTTTCATAATTTCTTACAGCCGCTCTTACTCTCAGCGCGCGTATATAGTTTGCGTGCTTCTTCTCTGATAAGTCATAAAAGAAAATAGGAATAACGCTGAGAACGGCGAAAATTATACCGAGCCATGTAACGCTTTCAAATGTGTTCATCATAACTGTTTTGTCTTTAAGAGCTTCGTCAATATTATCTCCGAATCCCACTCCGCCAAAAGACATAAACAGGGGCATGAGTGCGCTTGTGAAGAATCCGAAAAGAGTTGTTACGAAAGCGCTGAAATTCTGCCAGAAGCCCTCAAGTCTTTTGCCTGTTTTCCATTGCTGGTAATCAAGCACATCGGGAACCATAATTGTGGAAATATAGCTTAATCCGTTGAAAAGATTTTGGAAGAAGATTGCCACAAGTATGAGATAGGGTTGATTTAATGTGAAAAGCTGCATGAAAGCCATAACCATAAACCCAATGGTCGAAATAAGCATTACATTACGCTTTCCGAGCTTTTTAATCAAAAACGGTCCTATAAGCATTCCGGGAACAAGAGCATTGTTCAGCAGAATGTTGCAAACGCTTAATGCAAATGAGCCGTTTTGACCGGATATAGCGTAGTTGCAAATCCACAAATACATGTTTATATTTCCTCTTACGCCGATAAATACGGTGTATAGAGTGATTATCCAGAAATACTTATTTGTAAGAAGCTGTTTTGTGCCTTCAAGGAATTTAACCTGCGCAACATACTCTTTGTGAACGATAGTTCTTTCTTCTGTGCCGAAATAAGCAAAGAATACAAACACGATACAACCTAAACCGCAAATAGGGAACGCCCAGCGGTAAAGCTCTATGTTGTTCATTGGGTTTTCGCTTGAAGCAAATATAATTCCTGCCGCAAGCGGAAGTATAACATTTACAACCGAAGAGGGGATATTTGATACAAGCCCCTTAAATGCGCCTATGTTAGCTCTTTCCTGAGCAACGGGTGAAATTGTCTGCTCTATTCCCACCATGCATTGATTCAGAATAGTTGAAAAGAATGTACCTATCTGAATAAGAATAAACATAATCAATGCGCCCGTTGATACTTCTATTTCAGATGCTGCAACGGAAAATATCGGTATGCTCGGAATAGAAAACGAAAACAGAACATTTTCAGTCAATGCTTGGGGAATAAACGGTACGGCGCAAAAGCAAAGTACTGTTAAGATTGCCGATGACGGCAGAAAACGCTTGAATTTATTCTTAGATGATTTTGAATTGTCAATCATCATAGATAATATCTGTCTCTTATACACATCTCCGAGCCCACGAGACCGAGGCTGATCTC
>UQFL01000061.1 GCA_900540305.1 uncultured Oscillospiraceae bacterium
TCTACACTTATGCGATCGTCGGCAGCGTCAGATGTGTATAAGAGACAGGCTATGCAAAAATTGCATAACGGTTTTTTGTTTATATATTCAGTTTACCATTCAGACTTTGTATATGAGCGAATAATATTTGTAATAATATTATCTCTCTTGAAGCCTTTGCCCTTGCCGCCGTTTTTCTGGTCCTGAATCTTTCCTGCTCTTATTGTTACAAAATCTGCCTTGTCAATAATCTTATCAATAGGCGGAATTTTGTCGAATGAGTAGTCCACATCAGGTGTTTCATCAGTAAGTTTTGTAGCAAGATATGTGTTTGAGAATTTCTTTACCGCTGTCATAGCGAGGATGATTATTCTGTTATCCTCGGGCAGGGTAAGCTGAGAAGCGTTTCTTACATTAATTTCATAAAGGTAGAAATTAGCCTTGCCGTCTGGAATATCTCCCTCAGGGTGGTGGGTATGTGTAAATTCAAGCGCAGGCACAGCGTCTTTTACAAGTGCTGTTTGCTTGAAAGCTGCCATATCCCATCTGCCCACAGGCTCGCTCATAGCGTGAATTGTGAGCTTTCTTTCCTTGCCGTCTGCATAAAATGTAACATCTCTGTCGCCGAGTGTTGAAGCCGCTATAATGTACATCTTTGTTGTACTCTTAGGTACATCTATCGTCTGACCTCTTGCAACAAGAACATCCTTTTCAGCGCTCGGGTCTGTTGTTTTAAATGTTATGCCGCCGACAGTGAGCGTCTTCGGATAAAGTTCGGAGGGAAGAGAGCATCCTCCGCCCTGAAGAATAACATTTCTCTTGTCCTCGTTGAAAGTGAATCCCTTTACGTTACATTCAAGGTCAAGCTTTTTGAAATTCTCTCTGCCTTTTTTGGAAGCCTTTTCGAGAATTATTCTAAATGTCTTAACTTCATAAGGCGCAATGTCAAATGTGAGCGTATCATTCTTGAATTCTGCATCGCCTATATTGCTCTCATTTGCAAGAGAAGCAAAAGCTTTTTCAATTTTGCCGAAGAATTTAAGCTGAACGCCTTTCTGGTTTTCACCTGCGCCCTCGTTAACTCTGACAATTATGCCGTTTTTATCTTCTGCAAGCTTAAAGGCACGAACAACAACATTTTTGTTGTTGATTTCCATAAATGAAAAGCTGTCTCCGAGTTCGCCCTTTCTGTTTGCGCTTGTTGTGAAAGCGCAGAGCGGTTTAAGAAATTCTTCACACTGCGTCTGTGTTCCGTTTTCAAATGAACCGCTGTGGCTGTAAATTCCGAATGCAAAGTTGTTTCTGCCGAGGTCCTGTAAATCCTGTCTTGCGTCCTTTGTGAATGCGCCAGCAGGCGTGTGTATGCAGGTCAGGCGAAGCGTATTTGACGACGGTTTATCCCAGCCGTACTTGCAGTCAGAGAATACTGAAACGCCGTATTTACCGCTTCCTGCTGTGATGTCAGCCCATTTTTGAGCAGAAACTTCATAGAGGTTTTCACGGTTGTTTTCTCTCTTGATAACACCGAGTCCCAAATCATATGAGGCGTCTTTGTTATAACAGGTGAATGGGAAAACAGCCTTGAGAAGAGTTCTTCTTGAACGCCAGTCAACATTGTTCTCAACTTTGATAAATTCACCGCCGTTTTCAAGATATACCGTCTGCTCAATGAATGAGTGGTCAAGTTCTCTTGAAACTTTAACGGCAACCCTTGCAGGGCCGTTTTCAACTATTTCAAACTGAGGAGTGTTAGCATAGCAGTAAGGCTCGCTGTCAATATCTTTTTTTCTCATCTCCCAGCTTGGGTATGAAAGCGCGCCCGTGTCGGCAAGAGACGCCATTTTTATCGGCGCTTCAAGAAGTCTTAATTTATTCTTTTTATCTGTAATTGAAGCTATATCGCCGTTTTTATTGAATATCAGCTGATATTTGCCGTTTTCAAGAACATGCTCGCTGACTTTTAAATCAGTTTTGATTTCGCAGGCAGAGTTTGCTGTTCTAACATCGTAAACTCTGTAACCGAGACCCTTTACCTGAGCGGTAAATACAATGTCAAATTCTTTGCCTGCTTTCTTGATTATCTGGCTCGGTGTTTCGTTTCCGTCGCAGTCATAAACTCTTATAAAAGTGCAGTTATGCTGAAGCTTTACATGAGCGCTCACTGCTCCTGTTCTTTCAAACGGGCTTGGGTTGTTGACGATTACGCCGCATTCCTTAACCCATTCAGTGTCAAGTTCGTTTGCGATAGCGCCGACTGCAGCAGAGTATTCGTTTTTAAATTCGCCGAGAGAAAGGAAATAATCGCTCTGGCTGTCACAGCAAACTTCTGTTGTTGATGTTCCTGTAATATCATCGTGAAACTGATGCTGAATAACTCTTTTCCAAGCCTTGTTGAGCCTTTCCTGAGGATAGGATGCAACATCAAGCATTTCTGCAGTAACACAGGCTTTTTCCGCAATGTCCGCAATGTTTTCATTCTGTGCGTTGAGCCTTTTGTTCATTGTTCTTGAGGTGTAGCCGCCTGCTCCGTGAGAAGTCATAGGAAGTTCATTGTTCCAAACAGGAAGCTTTGCCTTAACTTCTTCGGGCAGTTTCTCCATATCCTCAAACATTTCGTCTGTTCTTGCGCTGACGATTTCAAAATCGGAGCTTTCATTTTTAGAAACGCTTTCTTCAAGTGCGATAACGCTTTCTTCAGTAGGAGAGCCGCCCCAGTCGCCGGTGCCGTAAAGGTGCATAGTCTGGGGAAGTGAGTTTTCAAACGCATTTCTTGAAATTTTATTTATAACTGATAAATCAGCCCTTATGTCTCCGCTGAATTTGTATCTGTAAGACCTTGCGTCAAGACAGGCGAAAACCTCAGAGCCGTCAACGCCTTTCCAAATACCCGTGTCGAACGGAACACCGTATGCTGAGCCCCAGCTGAGTTTTTGAGTTGTAAAGCCGCAAAGTCCCGAATGTTTCATAATGCTCGGAAGCTGATAGCCGAAACCAAAACAGTCGGGAAGAAAAATATCCCTGCTTGTTTTTCCGAATTTTTCTTTGAAATATCCGTTACCAAGAAGAATATTTCTGAAAAGAGCCTCGGGGGAGGGGATGTTTACATCTCCGTTTTCATATGAAGAGCCGGAAACGCACCATCTGCCGTCTTTTACAAGCTGTTTGATTTTCTCAAACTCATCGGGATAGTATTCTTCAATAAGTTCATATCTAAACGCACCCTCAAAGTTAAAACGGTAGTGCGGATATTTTTCTATCAAATCAAAGTTTTTCTCAATCGTGTCGGGTATGAACTCGCTTATGGTTTTTGCAAGATTCCAACGCCACACGGTATCAAGATGAGCCGTTGAGGCTATGTATGCTTTTTTCTTTTCCATAAATGACCCTTATTTCTCTATGATTTCGTAAGTGAATTCGTACTGTTTCTGAAGTTCTTTAACCTTGTCTTCATTGTCCTCAATGAATGTTTCGGTGTAGATTGATTTTCCGTCAACGGAATAATCTTTAACAATCTTGTTAAGAGCTTCCCACGCTTCGTCCGCCTTGTCGTAGCCGTCCTCGAATTTTATAAGAAATTCTCTGTGCTTAGGTAATCTTACTTTCATAATTATATCCTCCAAAATTTTATATCTTAATTATATATATATAATTTAATTATATCAAGTCCCTTTTGCCGATAACAGCGCTGTAAGCGCATTTTCAAAGGCTTCGTCCTGCTCTTTGGTGCGCTTTGAAGGCCCTTTGAGCCTTTTTCCTGCCATTCTTGCCTTTTTAGCCATGTACCTTGAATTGAGCAGACCGTCTATATTGTCAGCTGTAATTATAAGTCCGTTTTGTGTTAGGGGAATACCTTTTCTTGAAAGCGCCATTGCGGCAAGTCCGTAGTCCTGTGTTACGATAATATCACCGCCGTCTATTTTGTTTACAAGCGCAAAATCTGCGCTGTCTGCTCCCTTTGAAACGGTTACTGTTTTAGCGTAGTCTGAATTGAAAATGTGGCTTGTGTCACAGAAAAGTATTATTTCGATATTAAATTTTTCTGCAATTTCAACTGCTGATTTTACGACAGGGCAGCCGTCAGCGTCAACGAGAATTTTCATAATTACCTCATTGCGTTTTTTTACCATTATATCATTGAATTCATAGATAAAACACAATTTTTAAAAGTTTTATAAGCTGTTTATTATTAGAAAACGCCGTTCGCACATAGATGCGAACGGCGTAAATAAATTTGTTAATTGCTTTGTTCTTCTGAAGCGGAGTAATCCTCCAAAATCTTTTCGTTATAAAAATCGCTCTTTTTCTCAAGTTCCATATTAACTTTATCTGTTCCGTATTCCTCAAATATTGTGTCTTTATCTGAGAAAAGGTTTGTTCCTATTCCAAGTCTGTCGCCTTTGATTTCAACGCCCATACTTGCAAGAATAGTCGGGAACATATCAAAGTTTGCATACTGTCTGTTTACGAATCTATCACTCTTTGTGTCAGCAACTTCAGGAGCGGCATTGAGTATAAGATTAAACTGAGTTCTCTTATAATTACTGTCAAAATCTTCAAAGAAATCGGTATCCATACTTAAATGGTCGCCTATAAGAACTACCGTTGTGTTTTCGTAAAACGGCTGCTGCTGTATCCATTTTACAAATTCAACAGTTTGCTCTGAACTGTAAGCAATTGCGTTGGCGTAGTGGTCGTCATACGGGGTGGGTGCATTTTCACTCAGATAACCGCCGGGTCTGTGAGTGTCGGCAGTTTCCATTGTGAAATTAAACGGCTTTCCTGTTTCGTAAAGTCTTGTAATTTCTTCTTTGGCAAACTCGTAAAGTTTATCGTCCTCAAAGCCCCACCAAACCTTGTAATCTTCAGGAATAAGACCGTTTTTAATAGCGTATCTGTAGTCCATGATTTTATATTCGCCGTGGTTGGTGAAGAAATAGGTAAGGCCGCCGAAATTAGCGTCTGAGCCTATCATAACTGTTTGTTCGTAACCTGCGTCACGAAGAATTTCACCGAAAGTATATGCGCCGGGCAGGAAGCTGTCTGCTGTTCCGTAAGCGTTCGGTTCAGCGGGCACTTTCATCGGAAGACCTGTTGTCATATTTACCATTGAAGCAACAGACCACTGAGTTCCCGTGGCTGTAAGAGGTCCGCCGAATCTGTTAGAAGTGTCTGAAAATGTAACGCCCTCATATGAAAGCTCTGTGAGTTCGGGCATAAGGTTCATTTCCATATATCCGCCGAGGTCTTTGGAAAGATAGGAGTTTTCCATTGACTCAAGATAAATGTGGATGATATTTCTCTTTTGTTCAGGGAAAGTTATTTTAGTTTCTCTTGGGTCGGCATAATTTATCTCTATGAAATCAGAATCTGTAAAATATGCGTAATAAAGTTGTTTGAGATTAAATTCCTGATAGCCGTAAACAGCTCCGCCTATGAATACTGCAAGAGCAAGAACAAGGCTGATAATTCTGTGAACAAGGTCGTTGAAAATAATTGCTGTTTTCTGCTTTAAAGAATACTTGATTTTGAAATTTGAAAAAACAAAAAGGCAGAAAACAGATGTTGCAAGCATAATGTTGAATACGGGACCTTCAATACCCTCGATATAAACATTGTCTTCCGCTCCGCCGGCAGGGGAGATAAGGTTTATAAGAAGCTGGTCGGCGCTTACATCACCGTAAGAGCCTTTACCCCAAACAGTACCGAAATAAAACAGTGCGCCGAGAGTAAACAGTATAACGGAAAATACTTTTATAAATCTTGCTCCGGCCTTCTTTTTAGGTGTTTCGCTTTCAAAAGTGAAATAGCGGTTAATAAATGCGCTTATAAACAGTAAAACCGCTCCTACAATGAGCGCTAAAAAGAAGAATTTTACAAATGAAGCTGTGCCATAGGCATCGGTTATTAAGAAATGCTGATATTTGAATACATATTTCAGCAAACCGATAGAAATAAGATTTATAACAAATATATTTCTAATAATGGTGTGAATACATTTTCCCGCCGAGCGGTTTCGGCAGAATGCGAATATTTCAATCGCACTTATTATTGCGGCTGCGATTGTGCCAGTTAAAATAAACATAAATTTACCCCTCTCTTATTTTAAAACCATTCTACTTTATATAGCCCAATAAAGCAATAAAAGAAACATTAATGTTATTATTTGTAATAATTGATATTTTTTATCATTATTCCTTATTCAAACTCAGCTGCTACTTTTTCAAGCAGTTTTCTTATTTCAAGATGCTGCGGGCAAGCTTTTTCGCATTTTCCGCATTTAATGCATTCAGACGCTTTTGCGTTATCTTTTGTGTAAACTTCTTTGTAATCCCTGTCGCTGTTGTTATCTTTAAACTGCACTTTTGCGTTGTAGCAGGCGAAAAGGTCAGGGATAAGTATATTCTTAGGGCAGCCTGCAACACAGTAGCGGCAGGCGGTGCAGTCTATACCCTCCATATCTGAAATGATTTTCTGCACTTTTTCAATAGCACTGTACTCATAGTCTTTGAGCGGAACAAAGTCTTTCATAAATGAAATATTGTCCCTCATTTGCTCGGTGTTGCTCATTCCAGAAAGAACCATTTCCACACCGTCAAAAGAAGCGGCATATCTTATGGCGTAGCTTGCGTAACTGCCGTTGCCGAGTTCGTCAAAAATCTCTTTTGCTCTGTTAGGCAGGTTTACAAGTTTTCCGCCTTTTACAGGCTCCATAATGAGTATTTTTTTATTAAACTTTCGAGCCACCTCGTAAACATTCTTACTGTCTACGCTGTCGCTGAGATAGTCTGCATAATTAAATTGAATTTGTACATATTCTATTTCAGGCTGTTCTGAAAGTATCTTTTCAAGTACTTCTGCCTTGTCGTGGAAAGAGAGACCTAAATGACGGATTTTGCCCTCGTTTTTAAGCGATTTTGCTGTTTCGTATGCGTTGCATTTTAAAAAGTGCTTATATACATCTCTGTTTTGAGCGTGCATTAAATATATGTCAAAATAATCTACGCCTGTGCATTTGAGCTGTTCCTCAAAAAGCGGGCGTATATCCTCTTCCTTGTTGAAAAAGCAGTCGGTCAGCTTGTCAACAAGCCAGTAGCTTTCTCTGTCATATCTCGGAACAAGGCATTCTCTAATAGCAAGTTCGCTCTTGCCCTCAATATAGCTGTGCGCCGTGTCAAAATAGCAGAAGCCTTCGCTCATATATTCGTCAATCATTTGAGAAAATTGTTTGAGGTCAACCTCGTTTCCTATCATAGGAAGCCTCATACATCCGAAACCGAGTTTTTTCATAATATTACCTCCCGTTAAAGATTAAATCGCATTGTTCTTTTATATTAAACTCTTTAAAATACGCTTCTTCTTTAGGTATCCATTCATCTTTGAATTTTTTGAGCATATTTTCGCCGTTTCTGTTTTCTATTCTTTTGAGCTGTTCGCCTTGCTCTATATCTGCAAAAATTTTTAAATCATAACAGTCGCCGAAATAAGGGTGCATACAGTATGCGCCCTCAATTATGTTAAGCCCTTTTGGAGTAATGAAATATCCGCTTTCCGTTTTTTGTTTGCGGCAGTTGTAAGGCTTGTATAAAACCCTCTCTTTATTTAAGATTTTATCTAAAACTTCTGATTTGAAACGCTCGTAATCAACATTACCTCCCGTTTCATTCAGCCTTTCTTCTGTCCTTTGAAACGGCTGTAAAAAGAAATCGTCGGTGTGAAATATATTGCAGTCAAAATATTTGTCTTTAAGATAGTTGCCGAGTGTTGTCTTGCCTGCACAGCACCTGCCGTCAATAGCAACTAACAATGTGTCTTTATCTGAGTTTATAAGAAGTTTGTTTATTTCTTCCTGAATATCTTTATATAAATTTTCTTCAGTTTTAATTTGCTCGCTTTTTAAGAATTCTTTTTTCAGTCTTCCTGCAATGGGCGGAACAATAATAAGCTGAATGATTATTCCGGGCACAGCGTTTATAAATCCCTGCGCGAAAAATATGTCGGCAGTGAATTCGGTTGAGGACGCAGAGTAAAGCATATATGAAGCCGCGCCCCAAATGATTCTGCCTGTAACCATTGAAATAATCATAGATAAATAAAGTCTTGCGTATTCAGATTTGAAAATCTTTGCGAAAGCTTCATAAAGCAGTCCGCAAAATGCCCCGTAAGCGGCAAGCTCAAACATCATTCCCACAGCACTCGGAAAAAGAACGGGTGCACCGAATAAAATACTTCTCAGCAGGGGAGTTAGAAGCCCAACCGTGAATCCTAACGGCGCTCCGCAGATGAAACCGCAAAGCATAGCGGGTATATGCATTGGCAAAAGCATATTTCCTATTTTAGGTATCTGCATAGTTATGAAAGGAAAAACAATGCCGAGGGCGAAGAAAACTCCCGCAAATACAATTTTTTTAGTGCCGTTGATTTTAACCATATAGTCCTCGCTGATATTTATAGATTTCTACTTGTATTTTATCAAAAGATATATTTTAGTCAATATATAATATAAACAATATAAAAGAAAAAGCAGGTCACAAAACCTGCTCTTTTTTTATAAAACAGACTGATTATTTACCTGAGAAAACACTCATTCCAAGACCGGAGTCCTTTACTAATATATCATTGGGCAATTTTAAAAATTTAAATGTAACATATAAATCGCCTGCAGCACCTGATATGTTTTCTAATTGAATAAAATAAACTACCCAAAACCATTCTTTAGGCACTAATGCATTTATTATTCCTAATATAATTCCAAATAAAACTATGGGAGCAAGAGCAATTATTATGTAGCTTTTTTTATCGTAATAATCATCACTGCCTGCATAAGCATATAGACCGTTAAAACCATATTTAATTTTTTTAGTTCCGCATAATTTCATCACAATTCCGTGAACAACTTCATGCAGAACCATATAAATAACAATAGATACTAAAATAATAGCAAGCTTAATAAGCAACGAAATTAAATCTCCACTGTAAACGAAGAATGTTGTTATAGGTACAGCGAAAAAAGCAGGTACTACCATTAATATTGCTATTATTAAAGAAAGAATGTTAACAAAAACATTGGTCTTTTTGTCTTTTTGCAGGTTTATTGAGTAAATTTCTTTGTAGTTTTCAGGTAAAGTTTTGTAAGCTTTCATAAATATTCTCCAAATAATAGTGTTTTTCTGCATTTTTAATGTATCATATTTGATTTGATTATACAAGAGAGCAAATAAAATAAAAAAGCAGGCCATAAGACCTGCTTGGTGGTTGCGGGGGCAGGGTGAAAATTGACGAAATTGCCTTAAATACTGCCGTTTTCAAAATTTTGTGTGCAATAGGTGTGCAATAGATAATTTAACAAACCAACCCTTGTTTTTTTATATACTCATCAAACTGTTTTATATCTTCGGACTGGAATTCTGCGAAGGCGTCGCAATAGGTATTCAAAGTTACTTCTATATCCTTGTGGCCGAGCAGGGTTTGAAGAACCTTTGCGGACATACCGCCCTCAATACAGCGTGTAGCATAGGTATGACGCAGTGAGTGAAGAGAGACTTTGCCTTTAATGCTCTTATCCAAAATATCGTATTTTTTTAAAACCCTTTGAAATTCAGAGTTAACCTGGCTTGTGGTAATAACCTTATTTGCTCTGTAATCATAGAAAAATAAGTTTTCTTTGTTAGGATGAATAGTTTTAGCATATTCCTCTAAATCACTGTATATAAAGCTTGGAATGGGGATTTGCCTTTGTCCTGCATAAGTCTTAGTTGTGTCGCCTACTACCGATTTTCTATCTTTGTCTCTTGTTACGGTTCGGTGAATAGTGATTTGTCTGAAGGGAAAATTAATATCACTTATTGCCAGAGCATTAATCTCACCCATTCTCATTCCGGAGTACATTGAAAGATACATTTGCATTTTATATTTAATATTGTCATTAGCCGCTAAAGCATTAATGAGTTTCTTTTGTTCATTAAGCGTAAGTGCTCGGACCTTTTCAGCCTTGTGGCTCGATTTAGGCTTTTCTATTTCGTCCATAGGATTTACGGCAATGAGCTTTTTCTTTTTTGCCAAACGAAAACCTTCTTTAAGCAGCTGATAGTCTTTTCTCAATGTACTTTCGGAATATTGTGTAATATATATCATATATTTTTCAAGCAAGGTTTCCGTAACATCTTTTAAAGGCAATTTTGCAAAACGCTGGCGAGATATTCTGTTGAGTGTGTCAAGTTTTGTGCGATAGGTGTTTTCCTTAATATCGTTGCGCCTAAGTTGGTTATCCAACATACTCTTTATGAATTCTTCAAGGCTTATTTTGCTTGGCTCAACAGCCGTACCATAAAGATATTCGTTTCTTAATTTTTCGGCGGCTCTGATTGCATCGTTTTTCGTTTTGCCACTTACGCTTTTACGAATAAGTTTTCCTTCGCTGTCTCTGCCGACAGTGATTTGCCCTCTCCAGCCTGTTGCTGTTTTATAAAATGTTCCTTCGCCGTTTCCGCGGGCTTTTGTTTTTTGTTTTTCACTCATATTGTATCACTCCTAAAAATGGGCATAATAAAGCCCTGCTTGATTTTTAAGCAGGGCTGTGATACAATTCTATTTGCGAGGTAGCTCTGTATCACAGACCTACTTATTCTAAACCTCTATCCTGTTGGCGCAGGGTAGGGGTTTATTTTTTATTTAATTTCTTTTCTGACGCAAAACTCTATTAATCTTGTCATTTATAACAAATAAAAATGCAATAAATGAAATAAGAGCAAAAATAATAATATTTTCTATGAGTTCTGAATGTTCTTTTTCTGCATCATTGTATCCTTCCTGTCTCTTATACACATCTGACGCTGCCGACGATCGCATAAGTGTAGATC